>NZ_JAZHFR010000075.1:0-18398 GCF_036541385.1 Comamonas sp. GCA5
CCAGCAGGCCAGACAGCAGTTCTTCGGGTACGTCGTGTTTCTTGGTGTTCATAGTGTTTACGGACAGGCCGGCTTGCGCCGGCTGTTGATTGGCCGTTTACACAAAATTTTGCACACCCTCTTCACTGAACGACGGCTGCTCAGCAAAGATCAGTCAACCATGTCCCGAATTTGACAGAGTGCAACCGCTACACATCAGACATTGCAAGTGGCAGCTTGAACGACAGCAACGGGTCGATAGCTGCCAAGAATGGCAATAGCACCTATTCATCTATCCGTGACTCACCTCACAAGTAAAAACGGCTGCCGAGGGCAGCCGTTGTTGTTAACACTGCCGCAGCGGATGTCTGCGGCCGTTGGCATGGATCAGTCCAGCGTCAGCTTCTGCTTGTCCACCACGTCCTTGTAGGCGGTGTATTCGGCCTTGATTTCCTGGGCGAACTTCTCGGGCGTGTCGGCCACGATCAGCGAGCCGGTGTCCTCGATGCGTTTGCGGATGGCAGGGTCCTGCAGCACTTTGTGCACGGCCTTGTTCACCTTGTCCACGATCTCCTTGGGCGTGCCCTTGGGGCCGACCACGCCGTAGTAGGCCATGCGGTTCACGCCAGGGGCGCCGACTTCGGCCAGCGTGGGCACGTCGGGCAGCACGGCCAGGCGCTTGGGTGCAGCAACCACCAGGGCGGTCAGGCGCTTTTCCTTGACGAAGGGCAGGGCCGAGGGGAAGTTGTCAAAAATCAGCGGGATCTGGCCTGCAACTGCATCGTTCAGCGCCGGGCCGGAGCCGCGGTAGGGCACGTGCTGCATCTGCGTGCCGGTGGCCAGCATGAACATTTCCATCATCAGGTGGCCGATGGAGCCGGTGCCGGGCGAGCCGAAGGAGTGCTTGCCGGGGTTCTTCTTGACCTCTTCGAGGAAGGACTTGTAGTCCTGGCCGACGAACTTGGGGTTGGCCGCAATGATGTTGGGCGTGGCGGCGATGTTCACGATGGGCGTGAAATCGGTGAACACGTTGTAGGGAATCTTGGGGTTGATCGCGGGGTTGGTGGCCGTGGTGGACACGGTGGCCAGGCCCAGGTGGTAGCCATCGGGGGTGGCGCGTGCGGTTTCGGCCGCACCGATGGCGCCGCCGCCACCGCCCTTGTTTTCGACGATCACGGGCTGGCCCAGTTCGCGGCCCAGGGGGTCGGCGACCACGCGGGCGATCAGGTCGGTGGTGCCGCCGGCGGCAAAGGGCACCAGCAGCTTGATGGGCTTGTTGGGGTAGCTGGATTGGGCGTGTGCGGCACCGATGGTGGCCAGGGCCGCCAGTGCCAGGAGGGAACGACGCATCATGTGCAGTCTCCTTGTCGTTGTTGGAAGAACAGCGAATCCTAGGCAGGACGGTGCGTGGTGGCTAGGACTTGCGCCTAGTTGAAAACCCTGGTTTGAGGGTAAATGCTAGGTCTGTTAGTGTCTGTAAATAGGTATGCGAATCCCTGACGTTGGCAAGTCATTCCCAAGGGGGGTGAATGGGCAGACCGGCGGTGGCGCAGCGCGTGCCGCGCCACCGGCCGGATCAGATGGCGCGGGCGGCGTGCAGGGCGCGGATGCGTTCCTCGCTCAGCCCCAACTCGTGCAGCACCTCCTGCGTGTGCTGGCCCAGGCTGGGCGGCGCACGGCGGTAGCTGACGGGGGTGGCCGACAGGCGCATGGGGTTGGCCACGGTGGCCACCTGGGCGATGCCGTCGCCGGCCTGGCGTGGCAGCGAGCGGGCGATGCCGCGGTGGCGCACCTGGGGGTCGTCAAAGGCCTGGGCCACGGTGTTGATCGGGCCGCAGGGCACGGCCTTGTCTTCCAGCAGCGCAATCCATTCGGCCGTGGTGTGCGTGCGCATCACCGGCAGCAGGCGCTCCAGCAGTTCCGCGCGGTGCTGCACGCGCGCGGTGTTGGTGGCAAAGCGCGCGTCCTGGGCCCAGTCGGGGTGGCCGCAGGCCTCGCAAAAGCGGGCGAACTGGCCGTCGTTGCCGATCGCCAGCAGCACGTTGCCGTCGCGGCTGGGGAAGTCCTGGTAGGGCGCCAGGCTGGGGTGGATGTTGCCGGCACGGCCCGGCGCCTGGCCGGTGGCCAGAAAGCCGGCGGCCTGGTTGGCCAGCACGGCCATGCCCACGTCCAGCAGCGCCATGTCGATGTACTGGCCCTGGCCTGTGCCGTGGCGCGCGTTGTCGCGGGCATTCAGCGCGGCCAGGATGGCGTTGCTGGCGTACAGGCCGGTGAACACGTCGATCACGGCCACGCCCACCTTCAGCGGGCCGCCACCGGGCTCGCCATCGGCATGGCCGGTGATGCTCATCAGGCCGCACATGGCCTGCACCATCAGGTCGTAGCCGGCACGCTCGGCATAGGGGCCGTCCTGGCCGAAGCCGGTGATGGAGCAGTAGATCAGCCGGGGGTTCAGGGCCTTGAGGCTGTCGTAGTCCAGCCCGTACTGCTGCAGTCCGCCGACCTTGAAGTTCTCGACCACCACGTCGGCCTCGGCCGCCATCTGGCGCAGCAGGGCCTGGCCTTCGGGGTGGGTCATGTCGACGGTGATGCTGCGCTTGTTGCGGTTGCAGGCGGTGAAGTAACTGGCCTCGCGCGTGGCCTGGCCCGCGTCGTCCTTCAGGAACGGCGGGCCCCAGTGGCGCGTGTCGTCGCCCGCGACGGGGCGCTCGACCTTGATCACGTCCGCGCCCAGGTCGGCCAGCATCTGCGTGGCCCAGGGGCCGGCCAGCACGCGGGACAGGTCCAGCACTTTGATGCCCGACAGCGCGCCGGGCGTGGCAGTGGTTGGCATGAGGGGGCTCCTGCAATCCAAAGCGGTTGGAATAAAAAAAAGGAGCTGTCAGCGCCTGTCATTGAAGCACTTCACATGCTTTCGCATGGGAAGTGAAGCAATACCAAGCGCCAGAAGCTCCTGAAAAAAGAGCGATTGTGTCGCCCTGAGAGACAAAAACCGAGGCTGCCGCCGCGCACGGCCATGTCGGTGGTGTGCGCGGTGTGCAGGGCCAGCTTCAGTTGGCGAAGGCGGCGATGCCGGTCTGGGCGCGGCCCAGGATCAGCGCGTGCACATCGTGCGTGCCTTCGTAGGTGTTGACCACTTCCAGGTTCACCAGGTGGCGGGCCACGCCGAACTCGTCGGAGATGCCGTTGCCGCCCATCATGTCGCGCGCCAGGCGGGCCACGTCCAGGGCCTTGCCGCAGTTGTTGCGCTTGATCAGCGAGGTGATCTCGACCACGTTCTGGTGCTCGTCCTTCATGCGGCCCACGCGCAGGGCAGCTTGCAGGCCCAAGGTGATTTCGGTCTGCATGTCGGCCAGCTTCTTCTGGATCAGCTGGTTGGCGGCCAGGGGGCGGCCAAACTGCTTGCGGTCCAGCGTGTATTGGCGCGCGGTGTGCCAGCAGAACTCGGCTGCACCCATGGCGCCCCAGGCGATGCCAAAGCGCGCGCTGTTCAGGCAGGTGAAGGGGCCCTTGAGGCCGCGCACTTCGGGGAAGGCGTTTTCTTCGGGCACGAACACGTCGTCCATCACGATTTCGCCGGTGATCGAGGCGCGCAGGCCCACCTTGCCGTGGATGGCGGGGGCGGACAGGCCCTTCATGCCCTTGTCCAGGATGAAGCCACGGATCTGGCCCACGTTGCCGGCTTCGGACACTTCCTTGGCCCAGACCACGAACACGTCGGCCACGGGGCTGTTGGTGATCCACATCTTGGAGCCCTTGAGCTTGTAGCCGCCGTCCACCTTGTAGGCGCGGGTGGCCATGGAGCCGGGGTCGGAGCCGTGGTCGGGTTCGGTCAGGCCGAAGCAGCCGATGAATTCACCGGACGCCAGCTTGGGCAAGTACTTCTGCTTCTGGGCTTCGGTGCCGAATTCGTTGATCGGCACCATCACCAGCGACGACTGCACGGAGGCCATGGAGCGGTAGCCGCTGTCCACGCGCTCGATTTCGCGCGCCACCAGGCCGTAGCTCACATAGTTCAGGCCGGCGCCACCGTATTCGGTGGGGATGGTGGGGCCCAGCAGGCCCAGCTCGCCCATCTCGCGGAAGATGGACACGTCGGTCTTCTCGTGGCGGAACATGTCCTGCACGCGCGGCATCAGCTTGCCCTGGCAGTACTCGTAGGCCGCGTCGCGGATCATGCGCTCGTCGTCGGTCAGTTGCTGGTCGAGCTGGAAGGGGTCGTTCCACTGGAAGTTGCCGGACATGGGGTGTCTCCTTGAATGCCTTGTTGGGAAGCCAGGTCCACATGGTGTTTGTGCATGTATGACCTGCGATGAACGGCATCGTAAAAGCGTCACCTGAGTGCGGCAAACGATTTGTTTGCATCCAGGTATGAGTGTTTCGCATTTCTATCTTGGCAATCCGGGGCGTTTGCGGCAGCATGGCGCGGTCTCTGGCTTGTTTTGACCGACCATGCGCCGTCCCATCCCGTCCACCCAGGCCCTGGCCTGCTTTGAAGCCTCCGCCCGCCACGAAAGCTATACCCGCGCGGCGCAGGAGCTGGCGCTGACCCAGAGCGCGGTCTCGCGCCAGGTGATTGCGCTGGAGGAGTTCGTCGGCGTGGCGCTGTTCCGCCGCACGCGCCACGGCGTCAGCCTGACCCCGGCGGGCGCGCTGTACGCCAAGAAGGTGCGCGGCTGGCTGCAGGGGCTGGAGCGCGACACGCTGGACCTGATGAGCCACCAGGGTCAGGGCGGCACGGTCAACTTGGCGGCCGTGCCCACCTTCGCCACGCGCTGGCTGATGCCGCGCCTGCCGCTGCTGGCGCGCCAGCACCCCGACATCACGGTGCACATCGAGGTGCAGACCCGGCCCTTCCTGTTTGCCGACACCGTGCACGATGCGGCCCTTTACGCGGGCACGCCCGAGCAGGTCGGCAACTGGCCTGGCGTGCAGGTGCTCAAGCTGATGGACGAGGACGTGGTGCCCGTGTGCAGCCCCACGGTGCTGGGCAAGGCCGCTGCGCGCGACCTGGGGCGGGCCTGGCAACCCGTGGCGCCCGAGGTGCTGGCGCGCCTGCCGCTGCTGCAGCAAAGCACACGCCCCTATGGCTGGCAGCAGTGGTTCCAGTCCGTCGGCGTGGACGCGCCGCGCGCCCTGGACGGCCCGCGCTATGAGCTGTTTTCCATGCTGGCCGTGGCCGCCAGCCATGGCCTGGGCGTGGCGCTGATCCCGCCCATGCTGGTCGAGGCCGAACTGGCGCGCGGCGAGCTGGTGGTGGCCTGCGCCCAGCCGCTGCGCGGCGAACGCAGCTACTACCTGGTCACGCCCAACGGCACGCCCGCGCCCGCGCTGGGCCTGTTCTCGGCCTGGCTGTGCGAGATGGCGGCGCAGCAGACCTGACGGGCATCGGGTGCGTGACGGTGTGGCGGTGGGTGGTCAATCAGGCATTCAGCGTGCCACGGCCACCTGGTTGCGGCCCTGGCCCTTGGCGTGGTACAGCGCCTGGTCCGTGCGCCGCAGCAGCTCTGCGCTGTCCTCTGGCGCTTGCCAGGCGGCGACCCCCAGGGACATGGTGACCTGACCCACGGTGGCGTCCTTTTGGGCGGCCAGGGTGGTGCGCATGTGTTCGGCCAGACTGTGCGCCGCATCCAGTGGGCAGCCCGGCAGCACGATCAAGAATTCTTCCCCGCCCCAGCGCACCACGGCATCACCGCTGCGCACGGCCGTGCTGAGCAGCTGTGCGCAGCGCTGCAGCACCTGGTCGCCGGCTTCATGGCCCCTGCGGTCATTGATCTGCTTGAACTCATCGATGTCTGCCAGGATGAGGGCATAGCCCACGCCGTCGGTCTGCGCCGCATGCTGGCAGCGTTGCAACTGCTTTTCACCCGCGTAGCGATTGAGCAGGCCGGTCAACGCGTCGTGGTGGGCCTGCTGGCGCAGCTCCTGCGTTCGGGTCACCAGTTCCGTCACATCCTTGCTCACGCAGACGTAGTGCTGGACCGTGCCCGTGTCGTCTTTGAGCGGCGTGATGGTCTGCGCCGCGTGGTACAGGTGGCCGCGCTTGTGGCGGTTGGTGAAGGTGGCCTGGTAGCTGTCGCCGCGCGCCAAGGCTTCGCGCAGCTGGGTGTAGAACGCGGGGGGATGCTGGCCCGACTGCAGAAATTGCGGGGTGCAGCCCAGCACTTCCGCGCTGGCATAGCCGGTCAGGTGCTCAAAAGCCTGGTTGACGAACAGGATGTGCGCCTGGTGGTCCGCGATCAGCACGGCGTCCCGGGTGGCATGCAGGGCCCGCGCCAGCAGGGCCTGGCGTTGCTGGGCCTCCACCCGTGCCGTGATGTCTTGCTGCACCGACACAAAGGCCTGGATCTGCCCTTGTGCATCGCGCACGGGTGAGATGTTCCACTCCACCAGATAGGCGCTGCCATCCTTGCGGTAGTTGAAGGTGGAGCCCTGGAAAAACGTGCCCTGGTGCAGGCTGTCGCGCAATCGCTGCAGCACCCGCTGATCGGTCAGCGGGCCTTGCAGCAGGCGCGGAGAGCGGCCCTGCAATTCCGCGGCGCTGTAGCCCGTGAGCTGGCAGAACGCCGGGTTGCAATAGGTGATGTGTGGACCATCCCCCTGCAGATCGGCCGTGGTGATGACCACGGCGTTGAACGCCTGCTCCACGGCGGCCTGCAGCAGGTCCGTGGCGTGGAGGGGCGTGGGAGCAGTCAGTAAAGAGGTCACAGCGTGGGTGGCTCAGGGTCGGGGGTGGGCACAAGGGGCCATCATACCAAGACGGGTCATTGGCCGCATTCCTTGGACCAGGCGCTGGCAATGCCAAAATTGCGCGCTGCCTCCCTGCCCGGAATCACCATGCCCCCTGCCGCCCTTGTCTGGATGCGCCGCGATCTGCGCTGCGACGACCATGCTGCGCTGTACCACGCGCTGCGCCGCTACCAGCGTGTGTACTGTGCTTTTGTTTTTGATACGGACATCCTCGATGCCCTGCCCACGCGCAGCGACCGGCGCGTGGCGTTCATCCATGCCAGCGTCCAGTCCCTGGACCAGGAACTGCGCGCGCTGGCGGCGCGCAGCGGGGCCCCGGGCGGCGGGCTGATCGTGCGCCATGGCCCGGCGCCGGCCTGCATCGTGCAGCTGGCGCGCAGCCTGGGCGTGCAGGAGGTGTTGACCAACCGCGATTACGAGCCCGAGGCCATCGCCCGCGACCAGCGCGTGGCCGAGGCCCTGCGCGCCACCGGCATCGCCTTCAGCGACTACAAGGACCAGGTGTTGCTGGAGCAGCGCGAGGTGCTGACCCAGCAGGGCCAGCCCTACAGCGTGTTCACGCCGTACAAGCGCGCCTGGCTGCAAAAGCTCGATGCCTTCCAGCTCACGCCGTACCCCGTGGCGCGCTATGCCGCCCACCTGGCCGCGCCCCCGGACGGCGAGCGCCAGCCCACGCTGGCCGATCTGGGGTTCGAAGCCACCAACCTGGCGCAGCTGCCCCTGCCCACCGGCGCGCAGGGCGCGCAGCAGTTGCTGCAGGACTTTGTGCCGCGCATGGCGGCCTACCACGCGGCGCGGGACTTCCCGGGCCGCAAGGGCGTGTCCTACCTGTCGGTGCACCTGCGCTTTGGCACCGTGTCCATCCGCCAGTTGGCTGCCCTGGCTGTGCAGCAGGCGGCGCAGGGCAGTGAGGGCGCGCAGACCTGGCTGTCCGAGCTGGCCTGGCGCGACTTCTACTTCATGATCCTGTGGCACCACCCCCAGGTGGTCACGCAGTCCTTTCGCCCCGAGTACGACTGCGTGCAGTGGGACGAGGCCCCGGCGCTGTGGCAGGCCTGGTGCGAGGCCCGCACCGGCTACCCCCTGGTCGATGCGGCCCTGCGCCAGCTGCTGCAGACCGGCTACATGCACAACCGCCTGCGCATGGTGGTGGCCAGCTTTCTGACCAAGGACCTGGGCATCGACTGGCGGCGCGGGGAACGCTTTTTTGCCCAGCACCTGAACGACTACGACCTGGCCGCCAACAACGGCGGCTGGCAGTGGGCCGCGTCCACGGGCTGTGATGCCCAGCCCTGGTTCCGCATCTTCAACCCGGTGACGCAGTCGCAGAAGTTCGACCCGGACGGCAAGTTCATCCGCCGCTACCTGCCGGAGCTGGACCGGGTGCCGGACCGGCACCTGCACTTTCCGGCGGCCATGAAACCGCTGGAGCTGCAGGCCTGTGGCCTGCGCCTGGGGCAGGACTATCCGTGGCCTGTGGTGGACCACGCCAGCGCGCGCGAGCGCACGCTGATGCGTTTTCATTTCCTGGCCCGCAAGGAGGACTGAGGCCGTCCGGGCGTTGGGGCAAGCCCTCGGTGGCGGGCCCAGGCCGCAGCGCAGGGCCGCCGCCTCGCTGCCGCCCGGGAGCAGGGCCCACCCAGGGGGGCGGCGGCGTGCAATCCGTGGGCAAGGCCTGCTGAAAATTTAAGCGCCCCGCAAAAACTCCCATCAGAACAAGCCGCTAAGTGCTTTATCCAGGCAGGGGGGCGCACTTATCCACAAGCTTATCGAGGTCGATTGGGGAGAACTGGCGCGCGGCGCTCAGCGGTGCCGGCCGGCCTCGACCAGGTGGTCGATCAGCGCCCGCACCTTGAGCGGCACATGGCGCGATGGCATGTACAGCGCATAGGCGGTGCGCGGTGCGTAGTTGCCGGTCAGCCGCCAGTCGGGCAGCACCGGCACCAGCGCGCCGCTGTCCAGCGCGGCCTGGGCCGCAAAGTCGGCTACCAGACCGATGCCCTGGTGCTGCAGCGCCAGGTGGATGATGCCGGTGCTGCTGTCGATGGACAGCGGTGCGTGCACGGTCACCTCGGCCACGGCCGGGGGCTGGCCCGGGTCGGCCTGGTGCACCCATTGCAGGCGGTGCTGAAAATCCCCATAGCCCAGCGTGATGCAGGCCACACCATGCGCGCGGTCCAGGTCCTGCGGGTGCTGCGGCCGCATGGCCAGCCCCTGCAGGTAGGCGGGCGAGGCCACGGCGATGTACCGCACCTGGCGCAGGGCGCGCGCCACCATGTGCTGGGGCAGTTGCTCGGGCCGCGTCAGGCGGATGGCCAGGTCCAGCCCCTGCTGGGCCAGGTCCTGGATCTGGTCGCTGAGGCTCACGGCCACTTCCAGCTCGGGCCACTGGCGGCGCAGTGCGGGCAACTGGGCGCTGAGCCAGATCTCGCCAAACACCGTGGGTGCCGTCAGCCGCACCGTGCCGCGCGGCACGCCGCGGTAGTGGCCGGCAATGGCGTGGATGTCGCTGGCGGCATGCGCCAGCTGGCTGCAGGCGGCATAGACCTCAGCCCCCAGCTCGGTCAGCGACAGTGAGCGGGTGGTGCGGTGCAGCAGCTGCACGCCCCAGTGGGCCTCCAGCCGGCCCACGCTGCGGCTGACGGCCGAGGTGGTCAGCTCCAGCTGGCGCGCGGCCGCGGCAAAGCTGCGCAGTTCTACCACCTTGGCAAAGACCAGCATTTCGGGGACCAGACCGGGTTCGGTGCGCATGGGCATGGGACGGTGATTGTTGATTCAAAAGCAATAGTAAGTGGAATCAAAGCGTATTGATGCGTTCATGCGCTTGGTGGACGATGCCAGCATGACCTACCCGACGACTTCCTCCCTGCGGCCCGCCCCCCCGGCGGCGCTGCCTTCCTCTTTGGCGACCTGCGGCGCACCCGGGGGCACCTGGCGCATGGTGCTGGCCATGGCCTTGTCCGGCACCATCGGCCTGCTGGTGGTGGAAAGCGGTCTGCCCGTGCTGTGGGTGGTGTGGCTGCGCTGCCTGCTGGGCGGGCTGGGCCTGGCCGCATGGCTGCTGTGGTCCGGCACCTGGACCCGGCCGAGCCGGCGCGAAGCCCTGTGGCTGCTGCTGGGGGCGGCCGCGCTGATTGCCAACTGGCTGTGCCTGTTCCGGGCCTACGCCTACAGCGGCATTGCGATTGCCACCGTGGTCTACCACGTCCAGCCGTTTGTGCTGTTGCTGCTGGCCGCCGTGCTGCAGGGCGCCCCCCTGCCGCTGGCGCGCCTGCCGTGGCTGGTGCTGGCCCTGGTGGGCGTGGGGCTGAGCAGCGGCCTACTGGAGCAGGCCGCCACAGGGGCCGCCCAGGGCGCGTGGCAGGGCATGGTGCTGGCGCTGCTGGCGGCCAGCCTGTATGCCGTGGCCACGCTGACCACCCAGCAGCTGTCGCGCATCGCCCCGGCGCAGATCGCCATGCTGCAGATGCTGGCCGGCGCCCTGGCCCTGCTGCCCGGGGTGTGGGCGCTGCGTGGGCAGGCCGTCTTCAGCCCCCAGGCCTGGGGCGCGGTGGCGGTGCTGGGCCTGGTGCACACGGCCTGGATGTATACGCTGATGTACACGGCGTTCCAGCGCTTGCCGGCCCAGGCGATTGCGGGCCTGTCCTTCATCTACCCCGTGGTGGCCCTGCTGGTGGACGTGCTGTGGTTTGGCGCCCGCCCGCAGCTGTCGCAATGGCTGGGCATGGCGCTGATCCTGGGCGCACTGTGGGCCTACCGGCGCAGTGCACGCGCTGCGTGAGGCGGTGGCGCCCGGGGCGGCGCGCGGGCCAGTTCTGCCAAGGGCTTCGCAGTGCGCACAGCGCCATCACGCTGATGACAAAAAGCGGCCCCAGCGCTTGTCCAGCAAGCGCGGGCAGCTATGTTTTTCTGCGGCTCAGGGCAGGCGTTGGAACACGGCCACGCACAGCGGCATCAGCAAGGCCGTCAGCACGCCGTTGAGGCCCATGGCCAGCGCGGCAAAGGCGCCGGCCGTGGGGTTGACCTGCAGGCCCCGGGCCGTGCCGATGGCGTGGGCCGTCAGCCCCAGGGCAAAGCCGTTGACGGCCGGGTCCTGGGTGCGCAGCAGCCGGCCCAGCCAGGGGGCCAGCATGGTGCCGCTGATGCCGGTGACGGCCACGGCCACGGCCGCCAGCGACGGCAGGCCACCAAAGCGCTCGGCCATGGGCAGTGCGATCGGGATGGTGGCCGACTTGGGCGCCAGCGAGACCACGGTTTCCCACGAGCCGCCCAGGGCCCAGGCAATGCCCATGGCCGAGACCAGGGCCACCACGCAGCCCACGACCAGGGCCACGGTGATTGGCAGCCACAGGGCGCGGATGCGCTGGCGCTGCGCATACAGCGGCACGGCCAGGGCCACGGTGGCCGGCCCGACCAGCAGGCTGAGCCACTGCACGCCTTCGCGGTAGGTGGCGTAGGGCGTGCCCGTCAGCAGCAGCAGGCTGACGATGACCACCACGGCCGTGAACACCGGAATCAGCAAGGGGTGGCAGCCGCTGCGCTTGTACAGCGCCAGGGCCGCCAGGTACACCCCCATGGTCAGCACCAGCCAGGGCAGGGCGCTGCCCTGCAGGCCCTGCACGATGTCGTTCCAGGCGTTCATGTCGAAGCCCCGGGGGGGGTGGCGGTGGCCGGGCTGCGCGCCAGCATCCAGCGGAAGGTCAGGGCCGTGACCACGTAGGTGATGGCCGCCCCCGCCACGCCGGCCACGACGAAGGGCTGCCATTCGCGCGCGATGCGGTCAAAGTGCAGCATCACGCCAGCGATGGTGGGGATAAACAGCAGCATCATGTTCTGCAGCAGGGTCAGGGCCGTCTGCTCCAGCGCCACGGGCAGCCGGCCCAGCCACAGCAGGGCAGTCAGCAGCAGCAGCGTGCCGACCAGGGCGCCGGGCAGGGGCAGGGCAAGGGCGTGGACCAGGGCTTCGCCGGCCAGTTGAAAGGCAAACAGTGCAGCAAGTGCGTACAGCATGGTGTCGGGGGAGTGAAAGGCGGTGCGGCCGGTGCTGCGGGACAGCACCACCGAGTGCCCGGGGATGGAAACAGCCGCCAGTCTAGGCCGCTTGCGCCGATCGTGGGCGGCCCCGCCCCGGGCTGCGGTCCGCCTGCCTGCTTTCTGGGCAGCCTAAGCCCAAGGCCGTAAAAACAAGCACTTGCGGCGGATGTGGGGCGCGCAGGGGTCAGTTGTCCACAGGCTTGTCCAACGCTTTCGTGGACAAGGGTTCGGGTTTTTACTTAGTACATCGTGGGGTCGATCCCCGGTGGCAGGGGGCTGTCCGTGTCGCGCGCGCTGCTTCGCAAGCCGGCCGCGCGCCCAGCCACCATGTGCCAGCGTGCGGGGGGCGCACCCTTCTGCCCTTGGGTGGGAGTGCCACCCTGTCACCAGTGCCCGCCAACGTCACGGGCAGCACTGGGCATGGTGCCATGCACTGGATCAGGCAACGTCTGTAGCTATCATATTTATAACAACAAGCATCCGACCACCTAGGCCCATGAGTACCAAGAACTGGCTGATCTTCAAAGAAATTGCGGGCAATCCGGCCGTGCAGGCCTTGTTTGACAGCGCGGTCGATGACATTACCAGCGGCACGCCACCCCCGTTGAACCAGGACTATCCCGTCGGCTTCATGGTGGCGGGGCAAAAGCTGCTGGGCACCGCGGTGCTGGAATACCGGCTGCGGCAAGAGTCGGTGGCCGACTTGGCGTACCCAGGCCTGCGGGATTTTGTCGCGCACCTGCGGGCCCTGCTGGGGTGGAATGAAATCGGCCATACCCTGCACCGCTGGGTGCATGCGTGGCTGCGTGATCCCTACTTTGTCAACCAGGGCCACAACTGGTCGGCGCACTGGGTGCGCAAGAGCGACGCCCCCGCCGCCGACCTGTCGGACAGCGTCTACCGCTTTGCCTGCGACATCGCGCTGGGCGACCTCAAGTACGGGCCCAGCTATGCGCGTGTCAGTGCCGAGGAGATTTTTGACTGGGTGACGCAACTGGGCAGTGACCTGCCGGCGCAGCTGCTGAAACAGGGCACGGGCGAGCTACCCCCGGCCCTGGCCCGGTGGAAGGGGGAAGAGGCCAGCGCCACGGCCAACGATGCGCTGGCCGTGGTCCGCATCACCCAGCGCGCAGCGAGCGAAGCCGCATACGGG
Organism: Comamonas sp. GCA5; assembly: GCF_036541385.1. Classification (NCBI taxonomy): domain Bacteria; kingdom Pseudomonadati; phylum Pseudomonadota; class Betaproteobacteria; order Burkholderiales; family Comamonadaceae; genus Comamonas; species Comamonas sp. GCA5. The sequence continues at coordinate 12,917 of NZ_JAZHFR010000075.1, forward strand.
CAGGTGCTGGACTACCTGGTCCAGCTGCTTTCCACCACCGACTTTCCCCGCTCCTACGCGATCGAGTACCGCGGCCCCACCAAGGTCTATCTGCCCATTCCAGGACTGCCCAGGAAAGGCGTGCACCAGCTGTTTGCGGCGGCCGCTGCCTACCCGGGGCTGCATGAACGGATCGCGGCCTATGCACATGCCGCCATGCGCGAGCACCACTGGTACCAGAACCTGGAGGACGCGCACTGCGCCCTGCCTGGCAGCTTTGCGGTGTTCGCGCTGGCCTGGGCCGACACGCGGTTTGCGCCGCTGGTCTTGCAGTACCAGCACACCGTGGACGGCGAGCACCAATCGCTGCAGGAGCGGTTTGTCGAGGCCTATGTCGACGCCCATGGCCTGGACGCCACCAGCCTGGCCTATCTGATGGCCTGTGCCGGCAACATCCAGCACCTGCGCCACCGCAAGACGTATCCGGCGTTGATGGACAACGCCGCCAGCCTGCAGGCCTTGCTGGCGGCCCGCCAGCAGCACGGCGGCGATGTACCCTCGCCGGTGGCCGCACTGCGCGCCCAGATGACTGCACAGAGCACGGTCGAGGCCGCTTTTGGCGAAGTCCGGCGCACGCTGTGGGGCGATGCCGTCTGCCAGGACCAGGGCCGCCGGCTGATCGCCCGCGCGCCCGAAGCCCTGCGGCCGCTGTATGCGCAGGTCTTCGCGCCCGCTGCGGGGCGTCTGCCGGGCTGAGCGGCATCCCTTCTGCCCCAGCGTGGTTGGCGCGCACCGCATCGCATCGCATGAAGGTCCTGATGCCACCTGCACCGTGGACCGTGCGGCGCGTGGGATCGTTGCAGCCCTGCACGCCGCCCGTCCACGCCCAGGCAGGGAGGCGCCTGCGGGCCAGCCAGACTGATTCAACGCACCCAATATTGGGTGTCATCACGCAGCGTTTTTCATAGCGCTACCCGCAATGTCAGCAAGCGCTGGCTGCCGATTGGATTGCTCTCTGCGGAGTCCGTGGTCTGGTCGTGGCACGCCAGGCCCGTGCTCCCCATGCCGGCGGCGATGGGGGCGTGTACGCATCCTTGCGGGGGCGCTGTGCGGCACGTGCGTGGGGTGCGGTGCTTTGGGGCCCCTGCGTTGGTGCGTGGGGGCGCCAGGTGTTGGTGCTTGGGGACGGTGGCCCTTGCCAGGTCTAGAACAAAAAAGGGCGACCCGGTCGGGTCGCCCTGGGCGGTGGCGGATGCAGCTCAGTGTGCCCCCGCGGCGGCGTCTGCACCGCCCCCGCCGTGGGCCTTGGGCCGCTGCGTGAACCAGATCAGCACGATCAGGCTCAGGAACAGGAAGGACGAGGCCAGGAAGATGTCGTCCGCCGCGCGCGTGAAGGCCTGCTGGTCGATCAGGCGGTTGATCTGGGCATAGGCCTGCTCGGCGCTCATGCCCGCCGCCTGCAGCTGCTGCACGGTGGTGGCGAACGCGCCCTGGCCCTGCACCAGCAGCTCCGTCAGGTGCGCGTGGTGCATGGCGGCGCGGCTTTCCCACAGCGTGGTGGCGATCGACGTGCCCATGGCCCCGGCCGTGATGCGCACGAAGTTGGATAGGCCGGCCGCGCCGGAATGCGGTCCGGCGTCAGCCCGCTGAGCGTGATGGTGGTCAGCGGGATGAAGAAGAAGGCCATGGCCGCGCCCTGGATCAGCGTGGGCACCAGGATGTGGCGGAAATCCGTCTCCACCGTGAACTGCGAGCGCATCCACAGCACCAGGGCGAACACGATGAAGGCGCCGGTCGCCATCTTGCGCGGGTCCCAGACACCGACCTTGCGCCCCACCAGCGGCGTCAGCACGATGGCCAGCAGCCCCACGGGCGCCAGCGCCAGGCCGGCCGCGGTGGAGGTGTAGCCCATCCACTGCTGCAGCCACAGCGGCAGCAGCACCACGTTGCCGAAGAACACGCCGTAGGCGATGGACAGCGCCATCGAGCCGGCCGCGAAGTTGCGGCGCTTGAACAGGCGCAGGTCCACCACCGGGTGGGCGTCGGTCAGCTCCCAGACCACGAACACGGCAAAGGCCACCACAGCGATCACGGTGAAGGCGATGATCTCGCCGGAGGCGAACCAGTCCAGCTCCTTGCCCTTGTCCAGCATCAGCTGCAGCGCACCCACCCACAGCACCAGCAGGGACAGGCCCACGGTGTCGATGGGCAGCTTGCGCGTGGGCGTCTCGCGGTGGCGGTAGATGCTCCAGGTCATCAGCGCCGACAGCAGGCCCACGGGCACGTTGATGTAGAAAATCCAGGGCCAGGAGATGTTGTCCGTGATCCAGCCCCCCAGCAGCGGCCCGACCACGGGCGCCACCAGCGTGGTCACGCCCCACAGGGCCAGCGCCGTGCCGGCCTTGGACGGCGGGTAGCTGGACAGCAGCAGGGTCTGCGACAGCGGGATCATGGGGCCGGCCACGGCGCCTTGCAGCACGCGGAACAGCACCAGCATCTCGAGCGACGAGGCGAAGCCGCACAGCCAGGAGGTCAGCACGAACAGCAGCACGCTCATGGTGAACAGGCGCACGGCGCCGAAGCGCTGCGTCAGCCAGCCGGTCAGCGGCACGGAGATGGCGTTGGCCACACCAAAGCTGGTGATGACCCAGGTGCCTTGGCTGGGACTGACCCCGACATCGCCCGAGATGGCCGGGATGGCCACGTTGGCGATGGAGGAGTCCAGCACGTTCATGAAGGTGGCCAGCGACAGGGCCAGCGTGCCCAGGGCCAACTGGGCGCCCTTGAGCGGCACGACCGGCGGTGGCGCGGTGCGGGCCGCCCCGTTGGGGGCGGAAGCGGTGGAAGTCATGGCAGGTTCCCGGCGGCTTTAGGGGGCGACCTGGGCATCGGCCACGGTCTTCAGCGCGGGCAGGCGCTCACCGGCGATCAGGCGCGCGATGCGGGCATCGGCCTGGGCCAGCGTGCCGTCGTAGACCGTGGTCTGGGCCACGGGCGCGGTGCGTGGCGCGTTCGCCAGGGCCAGGCCGTCCTGGTCGCGGATGTCGACCTTCACGTCCATGGACAGGCCCACGCGCAGCGGGTGCTGCTGCAGGGCTTCGGGCGCCAGGCTGATGCGCACGGGCACGCGCTGCACCACCTTGATCCAGTTGCCGGTGGCGTTCTGCGCCGGCAGCAGCGAGAAGGCCGCGCCGGTGCCGGCGCCCAGGCCCACGACCTGGCCCTCGTAGGTGGTCTTGTCGCCATAGACGTCGGCGGTCAGCGCCACCTTCTGGCCCATGCGCAGGTCGGCCAGCTGGCTTTCCTTGAAGTTGGCGTCCACCCACAGGTGGTGCAGGTCGACCACGGTCATCAGCGGGGCGCCGGCGGCCACGCGCTGGCCCAGCTGCACGCCGCGCTTGGCCACGTAGCCGTCCACGGGCGCCACCAGGCGCGTGCGCTGCAGGGCCAGGTAGGCCTCGCGCACCTTGGCGGCGGCGGCCATGACGGCGGGGAAGTCCTCGGCCGTGCTGCCCTGGGTCTGGGCCTCGGCCGCGGCCAGCTGGGCCTTGGCGGCACGCACGGCGGCATCGGCGGCGCTGACGGCATTGCTGGCAGCGGTGAACACGGCCTGGGCGTGTTCGAACTCTTCCTTGCCCACGGCACCGGTGGCGGTCAGGGGGCGGCGGCGTTCCACGTCGTCGCGCGCCTTGGCGGCGTCGGCCTTCAGGCGCTGCAGGTCGGCCTCGCGCTGGGCCACCTGGGCGGCCAGGGGGGCGTTGTTGGCGTACAGCGTGCGGGTCTGGCGCGCGGTCTGGGCCAGTTGCGATTCGGCCTGGGCCAGTTGCACCAGGTAGTCGGCGGGGTCCAGCTGCACCAGCACCTGGCCGGCGCGGACGTAGTCGGTGTCGTCGGCGCCAATGCTCAGCACGGTGCCGCCCACCTGGGGCGTGATCTGCACCACGTTGCCGGCGACGTAGGCGTTGTCCGTGGTTTGGTAGCGGCTGGCCACCACCCAGTGCCAGCCGCCCCAGGCGACAGCGGCCACGGCCACGGCGGTGGCGACCAGGGTCAGGCCCTTGCGGCGGCCGGCGGGGTTGGCGGAGGAGGGGCTGGGGGTCTTGCTGCTGTCGGTCATGGAGGTGGGCGCTTTGTTATCGGGTGTGGAGGACATGGTTTTGCGGCCGTTTAAAAAAAGGAGCTGTCAGCGCTGGTGTTGATTCGGTTTCAAGACGTTTGGTGCAGGAAAGCCAAGCAATGCAAGCGCGACCAGCTATGAATTTCAAGAAAATTGCTGGCGGTGGTCTCAGTGCGGGCGGGGCTGCAGCTGGGGCGTGTCGTCGCTCCAGCCACCGCCCAGGGCGGCGGCCAGGGCGATGCGCGTGTCCAGCGTGCGCGCCTGCAGGTCCACAGCCAGGCGGCGCTGGGTGATGAGCTGGCTCTCGGTGTTCAGCACGCTGATCTGGTTGCCCAGCCCGGCCTGGTAGCGCTGCACGGCAAAGTCGTAGGCGCGTTCGGCCTTGGCCAGGGCCTCCTGCTGCAGCACGTGCTGGCGCTGCAGCGACTGCACGGAGGTGATGGCATCGCCGGCCTGCTTGACGGCGTCCAGCACCGTGCCGTTGTACTGGGCAATGGCAGCGTCCAGGTCGGCCTGGGTGCCGCGCAGCTGGGCGCGCAGGCGTGGGCCGTCAAAGATCGGCAGGCGCAGCGCGGGAGTGACGCCGATCTGGCGCGAGCTGGCCTGGAACAGCTGGTCCAGCCCCAGGGCGTTCAGGCCGATGAAGGCGCTGAGGTTCACGTCCGGGTAGAAGTCGGCCTGGGCCACGTCGATGTCGTGGGTGGCCGCTTCCACGCGCCAGCGGGCCGCGACCACGTCGGGGCGGCGGCCCAGCAGGTCGGCGCCCAGCACGTCGGGCACGGCCTGCATGTGCAGCGCCGACAGGCGCGGGCTCAGCGCCTGCTGGGCGTCTGGCGCCTGGGCGCACAGCACGGCGAGGGTGCGGCGCGCCAGGGTGATCTGCTCGTCCAGCATTTCCAGCTGGGTGCGTGCGTCGGGCATGGCGGCCTGGGCCTGGGTCAGCTCCACCTGGCTGTCCAGCCCGGCCTGGGTGCGCTGGGCGCTCAGATCCAGCAGCGACTGGCGCTGGGCCAGGGTGCGCGCGGCAACCTCGCGCTGGGCCAGCAGGCGCGCCAGGGCCACATAGTTGCGCGCCACCTGGGCGGCCAGCTGGGTGGCGGCGGCGGCACGGTCGGCCTGGGCGGCACGGGCCTGGCCCAGGGCGGCCTGCAGCTCGGCGGCGTGCTTGCCAAAGAGGTCGGGCGACCAGGACAGGCCGGCCTGCAGATTGCCGCTGTTGTAGGTGTGGCCGGCAATCGGCGCGGGCACCATGCCGTGGGCGGTGTAGCGCTGGCGCGTGGCATCGGCACTGAGTGTGCCGTGCACGTCGGTGGCCGTGCTGCTGGCCGCGGCCAGGGCCAGCGCCTTGTCCAGGCGCGCCTGGCTGGCGGCCAGGCTGGGGTGGCC
>NZ_JAZHFR010000076.1:0-17977 GCF_036541385.1 Comamonas sp. GCA5
CGCCACCGCGCTGCCCGTGGGCAGCGGCGCCGGGCTGACCGAGGGCCTGCCACCGCGCACGCTGTTCCTGCCCTGGGGCGAGCGCCGTCTGGGCCAGCTCAATGTGCAGCACCGCGGCACAGGCAAGCCCTGGGTGGCCCTGCAGTCCGTGGCTGCCGTGCCGCGCACCCAGCCGCTGAATGCCGGCTATGTGCTGCGCAAGACCGTGACCGCCGTGCAGGGGGCTGACGCCCAGCGCTGGCAGCGCGGCGACGTGGTGCGCGTGCGCCTGGAGGTGCAGGCCAGCGCGGACATGACCTGGGTGGCGCTGAGCGACCCGATCCCGGCCGGTGCCACCATCCTGGGCAACGGCCTGGGGCGCGATTCCATCGTGGCGCAGCAGGGTGAAGGCAAGGGCGCAGAAGGGGCCTGGCCGGCCTTCGTGGAGCGTGGTCAGGACAGCTACCGTGCGTACTGGGACTACCTGCCCAAGGGCACCAGCGTGGTCGAGTACACGCTGCGCCTGAACAACGCCGGCGACTTTGCGCTGCCGCCCACGCGGGCCGAGGCCTTGTACGCCCCCGAGATGTTTGGCGAGCTGCCGAACGCCCGCTGGAAGGTGGCGCAGCCCTGAGCATGCTGCTGATGCACCCCGGGCCTGCGGGCGTGGGCCTGGGATGGTCTGTGGCACGGCCCCGTCGCGCCGTGGCGACGGCCATGTCTGCGGTGGGCGCTTGGCCGCTCGTCCGCTCATGCGCATCCCACGGCCCGCCTGGGCCCAGCGTCCACACGTTTGGAGGGCCTTGGCCCTGCTGTCGATCCCGCGACGGACCGGACCCGCACGGGCCCCGACAATCCCCTCCCGGTACCCTTGCTTTCTTTTCACCGCCTGCTGCGAACGGCCTGCCATGCATTACCTGCTGACCTACCACTACACCGACGATTACCTGGAGCGCCGCGGCGCCTACCGCGACCAGCACCTGCGCCTGGGCTGGGAGGCGCATGAGCGCGGCCAGCTGCTGCTGGGCGGCACCGTGGGTGCCCCGGCACACAGCGCGGTGCTGGTGTTTGTCTGCGACAGCGCGCAGACAGTGGAGGACTTCGTGCAGGCCGACCCCTACTTCCAGCACGGCCTGGTGCGCAGCCACACCATCCAGCCCTGGAGCACGGTGCTGGGCGCCACGGCCAGCACGCCGGTGTACCCGGCCAAGCCGGCCTGAGGGTTGCTGGGGTCCGCCCCAGTCGCTTCGATATAAAGAGCGCATGGCGCGCGTTCAAACAAGGTTTGCGATGCATTCGATGCTGAAACCCTTGTAGAACGAGCGCCACGCGCTCTTTTTTTGCGCGGTGTTTGCCCGCGTGGCTCAGCAGGGCCAGGTCTGCAGGCGGTAGGCGCTGTCCCAGAACATCCACTCCAGCCGCGCGGCGTCGGTGTAGGCCGCGTGCATCTCGGCCAGCGTGCGGGCATCGGCCTGTGCGGCCACGGCATCCACGGTGGCGCGCACGGCGCGCACATGGGCGTGGAACTCGTCCCCGCCATAGGTGTCGATCCAGCCCTGGTAGGGGTTGTGCGCCACGCTGCGCGCCTGCAGGTGCACGCCGACTTCGGCATAGATCCAGAAGCAGGGCAGCAGGGCCGCCAGTGCGACGGGGTAGGAACGGCTCCAGGCCACGGACTGCAGGAAGTGGCAATAGTGGTGGCAGGTCGGCGACAGCGGCGTGCGGGCAAACTGCTCGGCGCTCACGGCGTATGCCTGCATGAAGCTGTGGTGCAGCTCCCGCTCGGCCACCACGGCCTCCTGGGCGGCGGCGGCAAACTGCACCACGCCCGGCGCATCGTCGGCCTTGGCCGCGGCCACGGCCAGGGCGCGGCCAAAGGCGACCAGGTAGTGCGCGTCCTGGATCATGTAGTGCTGGAACACGTCGCGCGGCAGGCTGCCATCGGCCAGGGTCTGGTTGAAGGGCAGGGCCAGCGTGGCCTCGAACAAGGCCAGGTTCTGTTGCCAGGCCTGCTGGCTGAATGTGGAAGAGTTGCTCATAAGACAGAAAATATGCACACAATGTCAAACCATGCCGCCAAGGGGCGTGCCCGCGCCCGGCCTGTGGCCAGGGCCCGGACGGTGCACCGCCCGCCAGCGGCCGACGACAGATTGCCGACAGAGAGATCATCATGCATTTAGTGACCTGGAATACCCAATGGTGCTGTGGCCTGGATGGGCGTTCCGATCCTGCGCGCATCGTGCAGGCGGTGCAGGCCCTGGGTCCCTGCGATGTGCTCTGCCTGCAGGAAATCGCGGTGAACTACCCGCAGCTGGCAGGCCAGCCCGGCGACCAGGTGGCGCAGCTGCAGGCCCTGCTGCCGGACTGGCAGGTCTTCTTTGGCGCGGCCGTGGACGAATGGACGCCGGCCGGCCGCCAGCGTTTTGGCAACCTGATCGCCACGCGCCTGCCGGTGCTGCAAGTGCAGCACTACCCCCTGCCTTATCCGGCCGACGCTGGCGTGCGCAGCATGCCCCGCATGTGCACCCAGGTCACGGTGCAGGACCCGCAGCTGGGCGCCGTGCGCGTGCTGACGACGCACCTGGAGTACTACTCCAAGCGCCAGCGCATGTCGCAGGTGCGCTACCTGCGCCGCCTGCACCTGGAGGCCCTGTCCCAGCTGTGCTGGGCGCCGCAGCCCGCGCAGGATGGCTCGCCCTTCCAGACCAAGGCCCACACGCCGCATGCGGTGCTCTGCGGGGATTTCAATTTCGAGGCCCATGAGCCCGAGTACGAAGCCATGGGCTCCCAGGCCGGCGTGATCGAATGCCTTGATGCCGGCTGGCCCGAACAGGTCGTGGGGGCCCGCTGGCACGATGCCTGGCGGGTGCTGTCGCCCCAGGCACCCCAGCCGCCCACCTTCAAGCTGTTTGACCGGACCTATGGCCCCGATCCCGTGGCCTGCGATTTCGTCTGGCTCAGCGACAGCCTGCGCGCGCAGGTGCGCAGCCTGGACGTGGAAGGCCAGACCCAGGCGTCGGACCACCAGCCCGTGCGCGTTGTCCTCGGTGCGTAGTTCCGGACTGCAGGGGCTGCCGCGCAGCCTCCGGGCCTGCCGTCGCAGCCTGCTCTGGCTGGGCTGCCTGCTGGTGCCGCTGGTGGCCCAGGCCCTGCCCAGCCCGCAAGAGGTGCGCCGCGGTTTTCAGCCATCGGAAACCTACATCCTGTCGCGCGAGGGCGAGCTGCTGCAGCGCCTGCGCACCGACCTGCAGGTGCGCCGTGGCCAGTGGGTGGCGCTGAGCGACACCTCGCCCGCGCTGCGCATGGCCTTGTTGGTCAGCGAGGACAAGCGCTTCTACGCCCACAGCGGCGTGGACTGGAAGGCTGTGTCGGCCGCCGCCTGGGGCCAGCTGTGGCACCGCCGCACGCGCGGGGCCAGCACCATCACCATGCAGCTGGCCGGCTTGCTGGACGAGGACTGGCGTGCCAGCAACCAGGGGCGCAGCGTGGGGCAGAAGCTGGGCCAGGCCGTGGCCGCCACGCAGTTGGAGCGCCAGTGGCGCAAGGACCAGATCCTCGAGGCCTACTTGAATCTGCTGCCCCTCCGGGGCGAGCTGGTGGGCATCGATGCCCTCAGCCGCAGCCTGTTTGGCAAGGCCGCGCACGGCCTGGACGCGGTCGAGGCCGCGATCGCCGCCGCCCTGGTGCGGGGCCCGAACGCCAGCCCCGAGGTGGTGGCCCAGCGGGCCTGCGGGGTCTGGCAGGACATGCAGGCCTGGGAGTCGCGTGCCGCGCCGCCGGCCGCAGACTGCGGTGCGATTGAATGGCGCACGCAGCAGAGCCTGCGTGCGCGGCTGTGGCCGGCCAGCGAGGGCCTGGCCCCGCACTGGGCCCAGCGCGTCTGGCAGTCGCAGCGCGAGGCGGCACAGGCCCCGTCCGCCCGGGTGACGACCACCGTCAGTGCCCCGGTACAGCGCCTGGCGGTCGAAAGCCTGCAGCGTCACCTGCGTGAGCTGCAGGGTCGCAATGTCGAGGACGGCGCCGTGCTGGTGCTGGACAACGCCAGCGGCCAGGTGCTGGCCTGGGTGGGCTCGTCGGGCGGGCTGAGCCAGGCTGCCGAGGTCGACGGTGTGCTGGCCTGGCGCCAACCGGGCTCCACGCTCAAGCCTTTCCTGTATGCCCAGGCGCTGCAGGAAGGGCGGGTGACGGCAGCTTCCTTGCTGGAGGACTCGCCCGCGCACATCGCCACGCCGTCCGGCCTGTACATCCCGCAGAACTACGACCGCAAGTTCAAGGGCTGGGTGTCCGTGCGCTCGGCCCTGGCAGGGTCGCTGAACGTGCCTGCCGTGCGCACCCTGGTGATGGTGACGCCGGACGCGTTTTTTAACCAGCTGCGCCAGCTGGGACTGCCGCTGCGTGAAAACGCCGGGTATTACGGCTACAGCTTGGCGCTGGGCAGCGCAGAAGTGCCGCTGCTGCATCTGACGAATGCCTACCGGGCCTTGGCCAACGGCGGCCAGTTTGCGCCCGTGGCACCTGCGGTTTTGGGTGCAGCGCCGCGCGCCAAGCCGGTGCAGGTGCTGTCGCCGCAAGCTGCATTTGTGGTGGGCGATATATTGTCGGACGCCCAAGCCCGCGCCAGCACCTTTGGGCTGGATAGCGTGCTGGCCACACGGTTTTGGACGGCGGTGAAAACCGGCACCAGCAAAGACATGCGCGACAACTGGGCGGTGGGCTGGTCGCAGCGCTACACCGTGGGCGTGTGGGTGGGCAATGCCTCGGGCGAGGCCATGCATAGCGTCAGTGGCAGCAGCGGTGCAGCGCCCATCTGGGCCGACATCATGGCCGCGCTGCATGCGCGGCTGCCCAGCCGTGCACCGTCAGTGCCCCCAGGCTTGCGCCCGCAGGCGGTGCAATTTGTGGCGGCTGCGGGTGCTGCGGCGCTAGAGCCGGGACGCAAGGAGTGGTTTCTGGAGGGAACGCAGCAGTCGGTGTTTGCTATAGAAGGTGAAGCTGCTAGCGCTAGAGATTCAAGCAATACAGGTATGAAAGTATCTGAAAAGACTAAGAATCAAGCGCAAGCAGCTATCAAAAATGTGTTGCCTGCCGTGCATGCCCAGATTGCGCAGCCGGTCAGCGGCACCATTTTGGCGCTGGACCCCGACATTCCACCCCAGCACCAGCGGGTGCAGCTGCAGGCCCGGCCTATGGGGGCGGGCAGTGCCGGTTGGCAGCCGCAGGGGCTGCGCTGGCAGTTGGTGACGCGCCAGCCGCACGCGGAAACCGTGCGCCAGGAGTTGGGGCGTGGCAGCCCTGTGGCGTGGTTGCCTTGGCCGGGGCGCCACCGGCTGGAGCTGCGGGATGCCGCAGACCAGTTGCAAGACAGTGTGGAACTGGAAGTGCGCGGTGCAGGGGCCCGTCAGCCACAACAGGTGGCACCTTCACCTGCATCTTCAGCACGTTCGCGCTGAGGGCGTGGTGCGGCCCAATGGGACGCAGAGAATCAGCGCTCGCGCACCAGCAAGTCGCCGGTGATCTCGGCCACGTTTTTCACGCTGGTCAGCGTCATGGCCACGCGCATTTCTTTTTCCAGCAGGTTCAGCAAGTTGGTCACGCCCGCGCCGCCTTCGGCAGCCAGGGCGTAGATGAAAGCGCGGCCAATCATCGTGCAGTCTGCGCCCAGTGCCAGCATGCGCACAATGTCCAGCCCGTTGCGGATGCCCGAGTCGGCCAAGATCTTGATCTGGCCTTTGACCGCGTCAGCAATCGCGGGCAGGGCGCTGGCCGATGACAGCACGCCATCAAGCTGGCGGCCGCCGTGGTTGGAGACGATGATGCCGTCGGCACCAAAGCGCACGGCATCCTTGGCATCTTCCGCGTCCAGAATGCCCTTGATGACCATGGGCCCCTTCCAGGAATCGCGAATCCATTCCAGGTCTTTCCAGGAGATGGAGGGGTCAAAGTTGGCCCCCAGATAGCCCATGTAGTCTTCCAGGCTGACGTTTTTGCCCATGTAGGTGGAGATGTTGCCCAGGGTGTGGGGGCGGCCCAGCAGGCCAACGTCCAGCGCCCACTGTGGGTGCAGCACGGACTGCACATAGCGGCGCATGGCCGCGTTGGGGCCGCTCATGCCAGAGTGTGCGTCGCGGTAGCGCGCTCCCGGCACGGGCATGTCGACCGTGAATACCAGGGTGGAAACGCCGGCCGCCTGCGCGCGTTCCAGCGCGTTTTTCATGAAGCCGCGGTCTTTGAGCACGTACAGCTGGAACCACATGGGGCGGTTGAGCTTGGGGGCAACCTCCTCGATCGGGCAGACCGAGACGCTGGACATGGTGAAGGGAATGTCTTTTTGGTCAGCGGCCATGGCGGCCTGCACTTCACCGCGGCGCGCGAACATGCCCGTCAGGCCGACGGGGGCCAGTGTTATGGGCATCGATAGCTTTTCGCCAAACAGCTCAATGCTGGTGTCCAGCTGGCTCATGTCTTTGAGCACGCGCTGGCGCAGGGCCACGTTGGCCAAGTCATCCACGTTGCGGGCCAGTGTTTTTTCTGCGTAAGCACCACCGTCAATGTAGTGAAACAGAAACGGAGGCAAACGCTTTTGTGCCGCAGCACGGTAGTCGGTGGTGGAGGAAATAATCATGACGAGGTCGCAACAGAAGGTGAAAGGCGTCCCAGGCGCTGAAGCCGGGCCGTGTCTGCATCGGCTTGGGTGAGTTTGTCGTGGACAAAATTCAGGTGATCGCTGATCACGCTGCGGGCTTGCTCCGGCTCGCCATTCAAAATGGCTTGCATGAGCTGGTAGTGCTGTTGCGTCAGTTGCTCCAGCACTTTGGTGTTGTCATGCACAAACATCAGGCGGCGGTTTTCGGCCACGGTGTTGAGCATCAGCTCAAACAGGCTGCGCATGACTTGCACGATGACGGCATTGTGGGAAGCCTCCGCAATCGCCAGATGGAACTGCGCATCGGCATTCGCAGAGGCTTCGGTATCTTGCAGGTGCTGGTAGTGCAGCAAAGCGTCAAAGCTGCGCTGAATGCGCGTCTTGTCCTGGGCGGTTGCGCGCTGGGCCGCATGCCAGGCGGTGCTGACTTCCAAGCTTTGGCGGGTTTCCAGTACATCGTAGCGGTACTGGGGGTCATCGCGCATCAGGGGAACCAGCGGGGAGATGACCTGCTCATGCCAGTTGGGCTGGCTGGGCGGGGTTTGCACAAAGGTGCCAGCCCCGATACGGCTCTCCAGCATGCCGCGGCTGGAGAGTTTTTGAATGGCTTCGCGCAGTGCGGTGCGCGACACACCCAGTTCTTCGGCCAGCTGTCGCTCGGCGGGCAGACGCTGGCCGGGCTGCAGCTGGCGCTGCTGAATGAGGGTGTGGAGCTGCTCGGCTATCTGATCGGAAATTCGCATGTTGCTGACTCTGTCCATAATGCCCACAGCGAATTCGTTGATCCCGTCGAGATAGCCGAGGCAGCTGCTTTAGCGCGCAGCGGCCAGGTTTTGGCCTTGGTGCCCGCCAGCTGCCAAAGGCTTGCCCTTGGTCATCGACAGGGCCGCCAGCACCACCACCAGCCACACGGCAGCAGCTATCCACCAACCCAGGCTACCGGTGATGAGCGCTTGGCCAATCAAGCCCGCTTGAATGCAGTAGTAGGCCATAGGAACCAAGGTCTTGCGGATGACTTCACCTTCACGGTTCATCATGCCCACCACAGCGCCCGCAGCGACCACGTTGTGCACGCAGATCATGTTGCCTGCAGCACCGCCCACCGCTTGCAATGCCACGACGACGGCGGACTGGTCCAGATTCAGGGCAATTTGCTGTGCCGTAGAGAACTGGAAGTACGCGAACATCATGTTGCTGACGGTGTTGGAGCCTGCAATGAATGCACCCAGGCTACCCACCCAAGGCGACACGTTGGGCCATGCATTGCCGGCCAGGGCGGCGGCACCCTGTGCCAGCACCAAAGGCATGCTCAGCATGGAGCCGTCAGCCGATGCGGAATTGATGAACACCTGCACCATCGGCACGGCCAGCAGCAGGGCGGGCGCGCCTCCACCATGGTGTGTGCGGAAGACTTCACAGCGCGACCATATTGGCCTTGCTTCATGCTGAAGATCAAGATGCAGGCCAGCGATGCCAGGATCAGGATGAAACCGGGCGAGTACAGGAACTGTGCCGAGGGCGAGATATTGGTGCCAAACAGCGCAGGAATCTTCAGCGTGGTCAAAGGGCCGGTCAAAAAGGCCTTCAGCGGTGCCACGGTGCGGGTGAGGATCAGCAGGGCAACCACCAGCACATAGGGCGAAAACGCACGCAGCACCGAGAACTTGGCAGCGCTGGTCGCAGAGCTGTCAGCATCGTTAGAGACGGTGCCCAGCCACTTTTGCTCCCACGCTGCACGGGGAGGAAAGTCAAAGCTTTGTTTGGGAACCAAGAAGCCTTTTTTGGCAGCGCTGATCACGATGACCAGACCCACCAGTGCACCGACCATCGAGGGGAACTCAGGGCCTAATACGCGGGCAATCAGGTAGTACGGCAGGGTGAAGGCCACGCCGGCAAACAGTGCAAATTTCCAAGCTTTGAGGCCTTCGGTGAAGGATTGTTGGGCACCGAAGAAGCGGGTGAGCATGCCGCACAGAATCAGCGGAATCACGAAACCCACCAGCGCGTGAACCATGGCCACGTTTTCCACGATTTGCTGCAGGTACTCCAGCGGTTGCATGGGGGCCAGCAATTGCGCTACATCGGTCTTGTTGTCAATGCCCGAACGCACGCCCACCAGCATGGGGGTACCTACCGCGCCAAAGGACACAGGGGTGGACTGGATGACCAGCACCGCCATAACCGCAGCCATGGCTGGGAAGCCCAGGGCCAGCAGCAAAGGAGCGCCCACGGCAGAAGGCGTGCCAAAGCCCGACGAGCCTTCAATCAGCGAACCAAACAGCCACGCCACGATGATGACTTGCACGCGGCGGTCAGGAGAGACATCCATGAAGCCTTGGCGAATGGCCAGCAGTGCACCGCTTTCTTTGAGGGTGTTGAGCAGCAACACTGCACCGAAAACGATAAACAGCAAGGTGATGGCCGTTACCACTCCGTTGATGGTGGCGGCCGCGATTACCGCACCCGGCGCCTGCCACACAAACAGTGCCAGCAGTGCTGTGACCAAGTAGGCCGAACTCATGGAGAGTTTGGCCGACCGCCCTAAAACCACCATCAAAAGAAACACCACCGCAATCGGGGTGAGGGCTAAAAGCGTGTGTCCAATATTCATGTGTGATGTCTCCAAGGGTGGCTGCGCACGGGCGCGTGGCTTATGAATGCCACGTCACCTTTGCATAGTTTTAATTGGTCGTACCAATATTATTTAATGTTGAACTGCAGATTGTAAAAGTCATTACATGGACTCTATTAAACGGTTTTTGTCTGTTTTTTCGTGGTTTACCCTTGTTTTTTGTTGATTGGTCATACCAATCGGTGTGCAAGTTCAACGCTTATCCACACGTAGGGAGTGCGATTGCATAAGCCCGCTTTGGCACCCCATCGATGGCTTTCGGTAATGCAGCGTTTAAAAAATGCAGCACAGGCATTGCGCTGCATCTAAGTGTCAAGTCCAGGATGATTGGCTGCTTAAAAACAAGCGCCCTTTGCTCCATGGTCGAGAAGGTGCTGCACGCCAGCGGTGGTGTGGCGCTGTACCCCGACCATGCCCTGCAGTGGGATGCGCTGCTGCACTGTGCCGATACGGCGATGTACGCGTCCAAGCAGGCCGGGCGCCACCAGATTCGCTTGTACCAGGTCCACGCAGAGGCTGCGTTGCTGGCGCGGGCGGAAGTCGCCGCACAGGCGGTCGTCGGCCCCAAGGCGTAAGCCACACTTTTCGCCATCTTGCTTGCGCACGGTGTGCATGCCCAGGCTGGGTGGTGGCAGGGCTTGGAGTGCATGACGACGCACTACGATATGCGCCATGACTGCAATGACTGAATGAAGAAGGGCTGACCTGTGGCTGACCTGTCCAAAATAACCTGTATTGAAGACCTGCGCGTGATCGCCCAGCGCCGCGTGCCGCGCATGTTTTATGACTATGCCGATTCGGGCTCGTACACCCAGGGCACCTACCGCGCCAACGAGGCAGAGTTCCAGAAGATCAAGCTGCGCCAGCGCGTGGCGGTGAATATGGAAGGGCGCAGCACGCGCACCACCATGGTCGGCCAGGACGTGGCCATGCCGGTGGCGATCGCGCCCACGGGCCTGACGGGCATGCAGCACGCGGATGGCGAGATCCTGGCGGCCAAGGCGGCCAAGGCCTTCGGCATCCCCTTCACGCTGTCGACCATGAGCATCTGCTCGCTGGAAGACATTGCCACCCACACCGACCGCCACCCCTTCTGGTTCCAGCTGTATGTGATGCGTGACCGCGGCTTCATGGAGCGCCTGATCGACCGCGCCAAGGCGGCCAACTGCTCGGCGCTGCAGCTGACGCTGGACCTGCAGATCCTGGGCCAGCGCCACAAGGACATCAAGAACGGCCTGTCGACCCCGCCCAAGCCCACGCTGGCCAACCTGATCAACCTGGCCACCAAGCCCCGCTGGTGCCTGGGCATGCTGGGCACCCGGCGCCGCAGCTTCGGCAACATCGTCGGCCATGTGGACGGCGTGGCCGACATGTCCTCGCTGTCGTCGTGGACGGCCGACCAGTTCGACCCGCGCCTGAACTGGGGCGACGTGGAGTGGATCAAAAAGCGCTGGGGCGGCAAGCTCATCCTCAAGGGCATCATGGATGTGGAAGATGCCCGCTTGGCCGCGCAAAGCGGTGCGGACGCGCTGATCGTCAGCAACCACGGCGGCCGCCAGCTGGATGGCGCGCCGTCGTCGATCGAGGCCCTGCCCGCGATTGCGCAGGCCGTGGGCCAGGACATCGAAGTGTGGATGGACGGCGGCATCCGCAGCGGCCAGGACGTGCTCAAGGCGCGCGCGCTGGGCGCCCAGGGCACCCTGATCGGGCGCAGTTTCCTGTACGGTCTGGGGGCCTTCGGCCAGGACGGCGTGACCCGCGCGCTGCAGATCATCCAGAAGGAACTGGACACCACCATGGCCTTCTGCGGCCACACCAACATCAACAACGTGGGCACCGACATCCTGCTGCCCGGCACCTACCCCCAGCCCTGGCACGACCGCGGCTGAGCCGTGCGCCGGTACCTGCCGCGCTGCGTGGCAGGTGGGTGGGCATATTGAAAAAAGAGCGGCTGGCGCTTGTGCAGGCTGGGTTTCAATGTAAAAAGTATCTGAAACCAAGGTCTGGCAAGCGCCAGCCGCTTCTTTTTTATCTGTCGTTGCTGGCTGTGCCCGCCGTCGCCAATCGGCGCGAGACGCCCTGGCCCCCGCGCCGTATGCTGCCAGCCCATGTCTGAATCGCTTGTTTCCTGGATGTGGCTGTGGGTGCCCATCACCCTGTTTGCGGCCCTGGCCCAGACCGTGCGCAACACGGCCCAGCGCAGCCTGACCCAGCAGCTGGGCACGCTGCCCGCCACGCTGGTGCGCTTTCTGTACGGCCTGCCGTTTGCGGCCGTGTTCCTGCTGCTGCTGTACGTGCTGCCGGCGCAGCCCCCGGCGCTACCGCATTTCAGCGCCGCCTACCTGGCCTGGATCACGCTGGGCGCGGTGTTCCAGGTGGCGGCCACGGCGGCGCTGCTGCTGGCCATGAAGGAACGCAATTTCGCCGTGGCGGTCACGCTGTCCAAGACCGAGATCCTGCAGGTCGCCCTGTTCGGGGCCGTGTTCCTGCACGAGCTGCCCACGGCCCTGGCACTGGCGGCCATGGTGATTGCCACCGTCGGGGTGCTGCTGCTGTCGCTGCCGCCGCGCGGGCAGCTGCTGTCGCTGCAGGCCTGGTTCAGCAAGTCGGCGCTGTACGGCTTGGCCTGTGGGGCGTGCTTTGCGATTGCGGTCATCGGCTTTCGCGGCGGTGCGCTGGCGCTGCAGGCGCAGACGCCGTGGCTGTCGGGCGCCTGGGGCGTGCTGGTGGCCCAGACCCTGCAAAGCATCGTGCTGGGGGCCTGGGTGGCCTTCAAGACGCCGCAGGGCATCCGGCCCATCTTCCGGGCCTGGCGCATCTCGCTGCTGGCCGGCTCCATGGGGGCGGCGGCCTCGCTGGCCTGGTTCACCGCCTATGCCATGCAAAGCGCGGCGGCGGTGCGCACCCTGGGCATGGTGGAGGTGGTCTTCAGCTACCTGGTGTCGCGCCGCATGCTCAGCGAGCAGTTCAAACGCGCCGAGCTGCTGGGCATGGCGCTGATGGTGCTGGGCCTGGTCCTGATCTGCCTGCAAGGGGTCTGAAACTCTGGCGACAATAGGGCGGTGAGCCCTGCCGACCTGCCCCGCCGTATCGCCCATCTGGACATGGACGCCTTCTTTGCGTCCGTGGAACTGCTGCGCTACCCGCAGCTGCAGGGCCTGCCGGTGGTGATCGGCGGCAGCCGCCACACGCCCGAGCATGAACAGGCCCTGCTGGACCGTTGGGGCACGCTGGCGGCCATTCCCGTCGAGGCTTTTGCGCGCCTGGGCGGCTATGTGGGGCGCGGCGTGATCACCACCGCCACCTACCCTGCGCGGCAGTTCGGCGTGGGCTCGGCCATGGGCATGATGAAGGCGGCGCGCCTGTGTCCGCAGGCCATCCTGCTGCCCATCGACTTTGCGCGCTACCGCCAGTTTTCGCGCGCCTTCAAGCAGGTCATCCTCTCCATCGCGCCGGTGATGGAGGACCGCGGCGTAGACGAGGTCTACATCGACTTCACTGAGGTGCCCGGCGGCCAGGACGAGGGTGGGCGCGTGCTGGCCGCGCGCATCCAGGCCGCCATCCGCGCCGAGACGGGCTTGACCTGTTCCGTGGGGGTGGCCCCCAACAAGCTGCTGGCCAAGATGGCCAGCGAATTCGAAAAACCCCATGGCATCTCCATCGTCCAGCCGCAGGACCTGGCCACGCGCATCTGGCCCTTGCCGTGCCGCAAGATCAATGGCATCGGTCCCAAAGCCGGTGCCCGGCTGGAGCAGTTGGGCATCCAGCGGATTGGTGAGCTGGCCGCCTGCAGCCTGCCCTGGCTGGTGCAGCATTTCGGCAAATCGTATGGGGCCTGGCTGCATGCGGTGTCGCATGGGCTGGATGATCGCCCGGTGGTCACGCACAGCGAGCCGGTCAGCATGAGCCGTGAAACCACCTTCGAGCGCGACCTGCATGTGCGCGAGGACAAGGCGGAGCTGGGCGCCATCTTCACGCGCCTGTGCGAACGCGTGGCCGAGGACCTGCAGCGCAAGGGCTATGCCGGCCGCACGGTGGGCGTGAAGCTGCGCTACGCCAATTTCAAGAGCGTGACACGCGAGGTGACGGTGGAGCACTACACCCAGGATGCCGCCACGATCCGCCGCATTGCCGGGCAGTGCCTCAAGCGCGTGCCACTGGCCCAGAGCATTCGCTTGCTGGGGGTGCGCGTGGGCAGCCTGGTGCACTGGGATGCCCAGACGCACCAGGCCGATGGACCACCGTTGCCTGGTGCGCGCCGCCCGGCCGGCGGCAGCGCCGATCCGCTGTCGCTGCCGCTGTTTTAGCCCGCACTGGTCGGGTCCGGCAGGGCGGTTGCACTGGTTTGGTGCTTAAAAACGTGGCAATTGTGAGCAACTGCAACCTGGTTGTGCGATGATGCGAGGTTTTCTTGCGCGCGGCCGTGGTTTGCTTATGGCAAATCAATATGTGCGGGTGCAAGTTGTGTCAGTTAGTTTGGAGATGCAGCGTGCGAGCGAATTTCCCCGTTACCCAAAACAATTACGATTTTCCGGGCGATGAACTGCTGGTATCGGTGACCAATACCAAGGGCGAGATCACGCACTGCAACCCGGCGTTTGTGCGTGTGAGTGGTTATGCCTACGAGGACCTGATCGGGCAGCCGCACAACCTGATCCGCCACCCGGACATGCCCGAGGGGGCGTTCAAGGACATGTGGCGCACGATCGGCAACGGCTACCCCTGGACGGGCATCGTGAAGAACCGCCGCAAGAACGGCGACCACTACTGGGTGCGTGCCAACGTCACCCCCATCATGGAGGGGGCCGGCCCAGGGCTATCTGTCGGTGCGCACCAAGCCGGCGGTCCAGGACATCCAGGCGGCCGAGGCGCTGTATGTGCAGATGAACCAGGAAGCCCAGGCCGGTGCCGAAACCATGCGCCTGCGTGCCGGGGAAGTGCGCCGTCTGGGCTGGCGCGGCCTGTGGGCGCAGCGCAGCGATGTCGGCCTGCTGGCGCGCATGGTGCTGATGCTGGCCACCGTGGCGGCACTGACCTTGCTGCCCGATGTGCTGGGCTGGCAGGGCGTGGCGGCCTGGGGCACGCGCCTGGCGGTGCTGCTGCTGGGCGGTGCCTGGGTGGCATGGCGCTTCGAGTCGCGCTGTGTGCGCGGCATCGAGCAGGCCAGTGCCTGGGCGGCCCAGATGGCCAGCTGCAACCTGTCGAGTACCTGCAGCCACAACTACACCGGCAGCGTGGGCACCCTGATGGCCCGCCTGCACCAGATCCAGATCAACCTGCATGCGGTGGTCGGAGACGTGCTGACGGAGGTCCAGGGCTTCAACGACATGTCCAAGGAGATGGCGCACGCCAGCCTGGACCTGGCCAAGCGCACGGAGTCGCAATCGTCCAGCCTGCAGCAGACGGCCGCGTCGATGGAAGAGATCGCCGGCACGGTGCTGCAAACGGCCGAGACCGCCCAGCAAATGGAGCAGGAAAGCAACCAGAGCAAAACGGTCGTGGGGCGCAGCGGACAGGCCATCCAGGATGTCGGCGGGGCCATGGAGCGCATCCGCGCATCGTCGACCCGCATGAGCGAAATCATCAGCGTGATCGAAAGCATCGCCTTCCAGACCAATCTGCTGGCCTTGAACGCGGCCGTGGAAGCGGCCCGTGCCGGCGAGCAGGGCCGTGGCTTTGCCGTGGTGGCGGGCGAAGTGCGCGCCCTGGCCCAGCGCAGTGCCTCGGCGGCCAAGGAAATCAGCGTGCTGATCCACCAGACCGTGGATGGCATCAACGACGGCAATGCGCGCATGCAGGCGGCCGGTAAAACGATTGACGGCATGGTCGAGGCTGTGGAACGCGTCAGCCACCTGGTGCGTGAAATCAGCCTGGCCACGCGCGAGCAATCGCAGGGCATTGCCCAGGTCAACGAAGCCGTGGCCAACCTGGATTCCATGACCCAGCAGAACGCCGCCCTGGTGGAGCAATCCACGGGATCTGCGGAACAGCTGAACACGAACGCCCAGCGTTTGCAGCGCTCGGTCTCGTTCTTCAAACTGACGTGAGCACGACAGGCCCCGACAAGCAGCCCCAGGGCTGCTTTTTTTATGCCGGTTTGTGTAACAACTTAGACGCTGAAACCGGTGAGCTTGGTTAGCATGCAGGGATGCAAGTTTTGTTCATTATTTTGGCAATACTGGCGTTGCTGCTGTGGTGGGTGCGAAGCCGGGGCCCGCGCCAGCCAGCACCGCAGCGTGCCAAGCCATTGCCCGCAGCCGCCGTGGCCATGGAGCCCGAGCCGCCACCTCCGCCGGACAGCGATGTGAAGTTCCGCATGCGCGGCGAGCGAGGCATGGGCGGTCCCATCTATGGGGATGTGCTGTGCAGCGATGGGGTGTACTTGCCCTACGTCTGGGAATCGGACTTTCACACCTCGTTCGATGGCCGCTGGATTCGGACCGGCTCGTATGGGGATTCCACACCACGCCTGCTGGACCGCAAGAACCGCTGCAGCTGGCTGATGAGCGTGGCCGAAGCCAGCCTGGTGGACGATTTGCATTGGCGCCTGCCGCGCTGGAACGGTGAAAGCCAGGGGGGCAACGGCGTGGCCGCCGAAGGCCGCCATGTGCTCAGCGACGGCATCTTCGAGGCCTGGCTGGCCAAGCACGTCAGCGGCAAGGCACAAGCCTTGGTCGGGGTGTGCGACCTGTGGATCCCTGCTGATTGTGTGCCGGTGCAGGCACAGGCCATCCCACCCGCGATCGCACAGCAAGACAACGCCGTGGTCCAGGTGGCCGTGGAGCGCCACTGGCCAATCTCCTTGCGGGTGCTGGACGACCCGCTGGAGCCTTTGCTCCATCCGCAGTGGCAACTGCAGATCAATGGCGAGCCCCAGCAGTGGACGATTGACAGCCAGAGCCCGTTTGTCTGGCGCCCGGATGGCCAGGCCTTCGCCAGCTATGGTTACCCGGTCACGGACAGCGCGCATAAGCCCAAGATGCGCCTGGGGGTGTGGAGCCTGGCGCTGGGCCGGCAGCAATGGTCTTACTGGATGCCGGAGGACCGTAAGCCCTGGACGGTCAACCTGCACCTGCCGCAGGAAGCTGCGGGCTATCCCTCGCTGAGCTGGGAGGGCGAGGAGCTGCTGCAGTGTGTGGAGATGGACACCCCGCAGCTGGAACGCCTGCACGATGGCCGCAGCATCGCCTGCGTGGTGGGAGACGCGGTGCAGGGACGGGTGCAGCACCGGCCTGACGGACGCCCGCTGGTCAAGCCCTTGCCGGTGCGGCTGTTCCGCTGGCGCCGGGATCTGCACAACCCCTTGCACTGGGAGGCGCAGAGCCTGCCGGTGGCGGGCCAGTCCCTGAGCTGGAGCCTGGTGCACGAGGCCAAGGACGAGCCCGGGGCGACCCCGGCGTATGCCGTGCAATGGGGTGAGCACCAGCTGCCCGGGTTGTGGGAGCTGGAACACCTGGTGGTCGATGGCCAGTGGGCGCTGCTGTGCCCCTGGGGGCCGTCACCGCTGCAAGGGGCCAAGCCGGTGCCCTGGGTCTGGGACGGCAAGCAACTGAATGCGATCGAGATGCACTGGCCGGTGTTGCGCATGCGCCCACACCTGCAGCGGGGGCGGGCGCAGTTGCTGGTGCTGGTGGGCTGTGGCCCGGACAACAGCAACCATGCCAGCAGCGGCTTGTGGCGCTGGCCGCTGCAGGTGGCCGATGAGGTCAACCTGGCCAAGCCCGGCTGGACCCCGGCGTACGAATGGCGGGAAGTGGGCGTGAACGCGCAAGGCGTGTGGAAGCTGCTGCCGCGCTGGCGCGAGGTGCGCCAGATCCAGCACCCCTGCGCCGATGGCGACTATGTCTGGCGCCTGCCGGCCTCACACGATGCGGCATGGTGGTGGGGGGGGCTGACCAACCACATGAACAACGAGTGGGCGCCGGAAGCCGCGCGCTGCGAAGGCGTGCTGGTCACACAGTCGGGGGCCGTGCTGTGCGGTGTGGGCCCCAGCGTCTGCCCGCACTATGCGGGCGACGGCTGGCTGGTGCTGGAATGGCTGGCGCGCGGGCAGCACAACGAGCCCCACCACTGGAAGCTGCACTGGCTGCGCCCGCACAAGCATGAAGTCTGGACGCTGGAGCTGCGGGCCTTCACCCCGGTGGTGCAAGGCTGGGATGCGCAGCAGGGCGTGCAGTGGATGGACGAGGGCCTGCCGGTGGCCGAGGCCGCCACGCAGGAGTCTGCCGCACCTGCGCCAGAGATCCAGTACAACGTGATTGCCCCCATGCGCTGGGAGTCCGCGCAGCTTGATGTGCTCAAGCAAAGCGCGGCCGGTTTGTGGATTCGCAAGCAGGATGCGGTGTACGCCGATGCGATCGTGCTGCGCGATGATTGGCCCTGGGTGCGGGCCCCGGCCGCTGTGCGCACGGCATAAAAAACCGGCTTCGAGGAGCCGGTTTTTTTATGGTGCCTGCAGCAAGCAGGCGCTGCAGGGCAGGAAGCTTTAGGGCTTGTTGCCGGTCGGGAAGGGCCAGGCAGCCTGGGGAGCCAGCACGGTCTTGGCCACAGGCGCTGTGGTCTCTGTGGCAGGCGCAGCAGCCTTCTTGGCAGACGCAGCGGCCTTCTTGGCAGCAGGAGCCGCAGCCTTCTTGGCAGCAGGTGCAGCGGCCTTCTTGGCAGCAGGAGCCGCAGCCTTCTTGGCAGCAGGAGCCGCAGCCTTCTTGGCAGCAGGTGCAGCGGCC
>NZ_JAZHFR010000077.1:0-17201 GCF_036541385.1 Comamonas sp. GCA5
TGCAGTGGCTGCACCCGGCCGGGGCGTGGCTGATTGCCGCGCCGCTGCTGCTGGTGCTGTGGCAGGTGCTGACGGCCAAGCTGGGCCTGCTGCCGCCGCCGTTCTTCGCACCGCCGCAAAGCCTGCTGGAGGTGTACCTGGACGACACGGCGCGGCTGGGCACGTCGGTGGCGCATTCGCTGCGCCTGCTGGTGCACGGCATCGTGCTGGGCAGCGTGGTGGGCTTTGTCACCGGCGTGTGGGTCGGCTGGTCGCGCGTGGCGGGCTACTGGGTCCACCCCCTGCTGCGCTTTCTGGGGCCGGTGCCGGCGTCGGCGCTGTTGCCGCTGGCCTTCTTCTTTGCGCCCAGCAGCTACAGCGCGGCCGTGTTCCTGATTGCGCTGGCCACCTTCTTTCCGGTGGCGGTGCTGACCTGGTCGGGCGTGGCCAATGTGAGCAAGAGCTACTACGACGTGGCGCGCACCCTGGGCGCCTCGGAGTGGTTCCTGGTGTGGCGCGTGGCGATTCCTGCCGCCTTGCCGCAGGTGTTCGTGGGCCTGTTCATGGGGCTGGGCGCGTCTTTTTCGGTGCTGATCACGGCCGAGATGATGGGCGTGAAGGCAGGCCTGGGCTGGTACCTGCAGTGGGCCCAGGGCTGGGCCGCGTATTCCAACATGTATGGCGCGTTGCTGGTGATGGCGGTGCTGTGCTCAGGCCTGATCACCTTGCTGTTCACCGTGCGTGATCGCCTGCTGGGCTGGCAGAAAGGAACTGTGAAATGGTGAAAGCCTTGCGCTCCCTGGTGTCCGAGGTCTGGGCGGACACCGACACGCTGGACGCTGTGGCCGTGCCTGCGCCCCGTGCCACGCCCCCCGGGGCCCACATCGCGGTGCACCAGGTGTCGCACCAGTTTGCCCAGGCCCAGGGCGGCCACCTGCCGGTGCTGGACCATGTCAGCCTGCAGGTGCAGCCGGGCGAATTCGTGGCCCTGCTGGGGCCCAGCGGTTGCGGCAAGTCCACGCTGCTGCGGCTGGTGGCCGGGCTGGAGGCGCCCACGGC
The DNA here is from genome assembly GCF_036541385.1 of Comamonas sp. GCA5. Lineage (NCBI taxonomy): Bacteria > Pseudomonadati > Pseudomonadota > Betaproteobacteria > Burkholderiales > Comamonadaceae > Comamonas > Comamonas sp. GCA5. The sequence continues at coordinate 1,039 of NZ_JAZHFR010000077.1, forward strand.
CGGGCAGATCACGCAGGACGGGCAGCCGATCACGCGGCCCGATCCCTCGCGCATCGTGGTGTTCCAGGACCCCACGCTGTTTCCCTGGCGCACGGTGCGCGACAACGTGGCCCTGGGGCTGCAGGCGCGCAAGGTGCCCCAGGCGCAGTACACCCGGGTGGACGCGGCGCTGGAGCTGGTCGGCCTGAGCGAGTTTGCGGCCAGCTACCCGCACCAGCTGTCGGGTGGCATGGCGCAACGCGCCGCGCTGGCACGGGCCCTGGTCAATGAGCCGCAGTTGCTGATCCTGGACGAGCCCCTGGGCAAGCTGGACTCGCTGACGCGGCTGAGCATGCAGGGTGAGTTGCTCAAACTGTGGCAGAAGGCCGGCTTTTCGGTGCTGCTGGTCACGCACGACGTGGAGGAGGCGCTGTTTCTGGCCAACCGCGTGGTGGTGTTCTCGCCCCGGCCGGCGCGCACGCTGACCGAGCTGCCCGTGGATTTGCCCTATCCCCGCCATCGCAGCGATCCGCGCTTTGTGCAGTTGCGCCAGCAGGCGCTGCGGGAGCTGGGCCTGAGTGATGTGGGCGCATGAGCCCGGACCGCGTGGTGCAGGAGGCGCCCTGGCTGCTGTGGCTGCTGGAGGCCATGCAGCGCGGGCAGGAGGGGCTGCTGCGGTTGTGGCATGCGCTGGGCTGGACGCCCGTGGTGGATGGCCAGCCGGCCTGGCCCTGGGCCCAGCGCCTGGCTGGCGAGCATTTGCTGCTGGACGTGGGCCAGGCGCGGGCCCTGGCGGTGGGGCTGGTGGCTGCCGCCCTGGTGGTGGTGCTCTTGGGCCTGGCCTGGCTGGGGGGGCGCCGGCGGCGTCTGCGCTGGGGGCTGCTGGCCAGTGCCGGGCTGGTGGCCGTCCTGGCGCCCTGGCCGTCGGCGCAGGTGCTGTGGGTGCCCGCAAGTCCCCGCAGCTTTCACCACAACCCGGTGCCTTTCAGTGACACGGCGATTGCGGCGGGCGCGGGCCATTACCAGCGCCTGTGCGTGGCCTGCCACGGCACGACCGGCAACGGCCAGGGGCCGCTGGCGGCCCGGCAGGCCGTATGGCCCCCCAGCTTCACCGGTCCCTTGCTGTGGCGCCGTGCCGATGGGGACCTGCTGCACGCCGTGCGCCAGGGGGTGAGCACGGTCGGTGGCCAGCCCAGCATGCCCGGTTTTGCCGAACAACTGACGGTGGCGCAGAGCTGGGAGCTGCTGCATTTTCTGCGCGCCCAGGCGGCCGGCCAGCTGCTGCAGCTGTCGGGCAGCTGGGCCATGCCGGTGGCCCTGCCGGACATGGCGTTGCGCTGCCCCGGCCAGCCCTGGCAGCGGGTGCGCGATCTGCAGCGCCAGCGGGTGCGCCTGGTCGGCCTGGAGGATGTGCAGGGCCTGCTGCCTGACCCGCGCATGCTGACGCTGTGGCTGCCGCCCGAGGGCCGCGCCGTGGCGGCAACGCTGCCCGCTGCGGTCGATTGCGTCGTGACCTCAGGCCCCGAGGCCCGCCAGGCGCTGCGCTGGCTGACGGGCAGCGCAGCGCTGCAGCAGACCCAGTTGCTGGCGGACAAGTCCGGCTGGTTGCGTGCGCGCAATGACCGCGGTGCCGACAGCTGGAGCGAGGGCGACCTGGTGTGCCGCCTGGCCGATGCCGGGGCCGCTGTGCCGTCGAACACCGCGGAAGACAGCCTGACGCGGCTGCTGCGCAGCATGGACAGCCAGCCCGTGGTCTATGTCAAGGGCGGCAGCCTGCACGGCGGCGCTGGCCGGCGCGGTGCGCCGCGCGATCAGGCGGCTTCCTGAAACGCCTGCATGCCCTGCATGCAGTACTGCAAAAAGCGGTTGGCCGCGGGGGAGAGCTGGCGGCCCGCCCGGGTGATGAGCTGCACCTCGGCGCTGAGCAGGGCAGGGTTGTGGATGGGCACGGCCAGCACCCGGCCCTGGCCCAGTTCGGTGGTGACCGAGCACTTGGGCAGCAGGGTCACACCCTGGCCCGTGGTCACAAAGCCCAGCAGCACGCTGATCAGGTTGCTGGTCAGGGCCGGGGACAGGCGGATTTTTTCCGCATGTTCGGCAAATTCAACCAACTGGCGGATGCCGTAGACGCCCTGCAGCAGGGCCACCGGCCACTGCGACAGCTCCTGCAGCGAGGTGTGCGGCGCTCGGCTGAGCGGGTGGCCGGGGGCGACAATGGCGTGCATGGGCTGGCGGGCCGCGCCGCGTGAGGTGATGTGGCTGTCCGCGGGGGCGTAATAGACCAAGCCGATTTCTGCGGCATCCTCGCGCACGCGGCGCATGATCTCGTTGGTGCCGTAGATGTCGAGCGCGATCGAGACATTCGGGTAGTGCTGGCGGAACTGGCGGATCGGGCCCGCGATCAGCTCCTGGGCAAAGCCTTCGCCGCTGACGATGCTGACCGCGCCGCTGCGCAGGCCGCGCACGGCGTCCACCTTGGCCAGCATGTCGTGCTGGTGCGACTGGTGCTGGCGGTAGTAGTCCAGAATCAGCTGCCCGGCCTGGGTGGGGACCACGCCGGTGCGGTGGCGCTCGACCAGGGCCACGCCCATCTCTTCTTCCAGCAGGCTGATCTGGCGGCTGACGGCCGAGGGCACGATGCCCAGTTTTTCCGCCGCAGCGCGCACGGAACCATTGCTCACGGCCTCATACAAATAACGGGCACGGGAATCGTGAAATGTGTGCATGGTGGGCCAGGGGGGGCAGGGTGAGGGGACAACAGCGCAGCGCAGGCCGGCATGGTACGGCGAGCGTTCTGTTTTTTAGAACAGAAAACAAAAACAAACGCAATAAACACGCGGATATATTTTCCGACCTTGGCATGAGCGGACCCGCAGCGTTAGGCGCTGCCGTGGCGGGCTGTGCCAAGCGTTGCCAATTCCTCCCTGAACGTGTCGTTGCCATGCCGCCGGCCCCGGTGGTACAGCAGCCCGTGCCCGGTACAGGCCCGACGGCCTGCGGCGGGGCGTGTTGGCGGCGGACATTCCACATTCATATCAAGCACGTGGCCGCGGTGTGGCGGTGGCGGGAAAAGGAATCCGATGCGTACAGACGTTCAGCCCGGCAAGTCGCCGATGAACTGGGGGGTGGTGGTGCAGGTGTTTGCGCTGGCACTGGTGATTGCAGCCTTGTCCGAATGGCTGGGCCCGCTGCCCATCGAGCTGGGCATTGGCAAGGTGGTGCTGCTGCCCATGATCTGGGCGTTGCTGATTGGCCTGGTGCTGGGCCTGCTGTCCAAGCGCCTGCCTGGACCGGCCAAGTTGGACCTGCGCGGTCAGCACTTTGCCGCGGCCGTGCTCTCGTGTGCGCTGTTCCTGTTCATCGCCAAGCTGGGCCTACTGGTGGGCGGCTCGCTGCCGCAACTGAGCAAGGTGGGCTGGGCGCTGGCGCTGCAGGAGCTGGGTAACCTGGTGGGCTGCATTTTGCTGGGCATGCCCGTGGCGCTGCTGCTGGGCATCAAGCGCGAAGCGATTGGCGCCACTTTCTCCATCGGCCGTGAACCCGGCCTGGCGATCGTGGGCGAGCGCTTCGGCATGAACTCCCCCGAAGGCCGCGGTGTGCTGGCCGAGTACATCACTGGCACCCTGATCGGCGCCATCTTCATCTCCATCCTGGCCGGTTTTGTGACCAGCCTGAACATCTTTCACCCCTACGCCCTGGCCATGGGCGCGGGCGTGGGTTCGGGCTCGATGACCGCCGCTGCCGTGGGCGCCGTGGCGGCACAGCACCCTGAAATGTCGGACCAGATCGCCACCTACGCGGCGGCGGCCAACCTGATCGCTACCACCCTGGGTACCTACCTGACGCTGTTCATCTCGCTGCCGCTGGCCGTGCGCGCCTATCGCTGGCTGGAGCCGCTGCTGGGGCGCAACCGCAAGGCTGTGTCCATCGATGATGGCAGCGTGGCCCAGCCCACCGAGGTGGTGCACACCCCGGTGCTGAACCTGGGCATGCGCCTGCTGTCGTGGGTGATGGGCGGTGCCACCGTGCTGGTGGCCAACCGCATCGGCCACGGCGTGCCCATGCTGGACGCGTTGCCTGGCGTGGCCATCATCATCGGCGTGGTGCTGGTGGGCGACCTGGTCTATCTGGCCACGCAGCGCAAGCTGCCTGCCGTGTGCTGGATTTCCTTCGTGGCCATGGCCATGACCTTCCCCAGCACGCCGTATGCGGCCGAAGTGGCGGCGCTGACCGGCAAGGTCAACTTCTTTGCCATGATCACCACCATGCTGACCTTTGCCGGTCTGGCCTTGGCCAAGGACATCCCGGCTTTCCGCCGCCTGGGCTGGCGCATCGTCGTGGTCTCGCTGATGGCGAACGCCGGTGTGTTCCTGGCTGCGGCCGCGATTGCCCAGTTCTTCGTGGGCAGCCTGTTACCCCTGTTCCTTGCAAGAAAGCCTGAGCGATGAGCAACCCGAATGACAACGTGAACTGGCCCACGCAGGACAGCCTGCAGGCCTGGCGGCACGACTTCCACCGCCACCCCGAAACCGCGTTCCAGGAGCACCGCACCAGTGCCCGCGTGGCCGAACTGCTGCAAGGCTGGGGGCTGGAGGTGCACACCGGCCTGGCCGGGACCGGCATCGTGGCCGTGCTGCGCGGCCGCCGCGGTGACGGCCCCAGCATTGGCCTGCGTGCCGATATGGACGCGCTGCATGTGCACGAGCTGAACACCTGCGCCCACAAGTCGCAGCACGACGGCCGCATGCACGCCTGCGGCCACGATGGCCACACGACCATGCTGCTGGGAGCGGCCCAGGCCCTGGTCAGCCAGCCCGACTTTGCCGGCACGGTGCATTTCATCTTCCAGCCCGCCGAGGAAAATGAAGGCGGTGCGCGCGCCATGATCGAGGATGGGCTGTTCCAGCGCTTCCCGATGCAGGCCGTCTACAGCCTGCACAACTGGCCGGGCCTGCCCGTGGGCACGGCGGCGGTGCACAGCGAGGCCGTGATGGCGGCCTTCGACATCTTCGACCTGACACTGACCGGCCAGGGCTGCCACGCCGCCATGCCCCACCTGGGCAAGGACGCGCTGCTGGCGGCCTGCCAACTGGTGACCCAACTGCCCGCACTGATCGCGCGCGAGCAGGAGGTGCACAAACCCGCGGTGCTGAGCATCACCAGCTTCCACGCGGGCGACACCTACAACGTCATGCCCGAAGTCATCCAGCTGCGCGGCACCGTGCGCTGCTTCGACATGGCGCAGCGCGCCCGCATCGAGCAGCGCCTGCGTGACGCGATTGTGGCCACCTGCACCCTGCATGGCCTGCAGGCCGATCTGGACTACCGCGTCAGCTACCCCGCCACCATCAACCACCCGGTGCATGCGGAAGTCTGTGCCGAGGTGCTGGCCGGTGTGCTGGGCGCCGAGCAGGTGCGCCGCGACCTGAAGCCCAGCATGGCCTCGGAGGACTTTTCCTTCATGGCCCAGGCCTGCCCCGGGGTGTACATCTGGATGGGCAATGGCGAGGACAGCGCCTCGCTGCATAACCCCAAGTACGACTTCAACGACCGCGTGCTGCCGCTGGGCGTGCAGTATTTCGTGCAACTGGTGCGTGCGCTGCTGCGCGACGGCCGCCTGCCAGCCACGGGCTGACCAGCGACGGCCCAGGCCGCGCTGCCACTTGTGAGAACCGGGTCTGTGCCCGGTTTTTTTCTGGCCGGCTGTCGCGCAGGTGCCAGGCGAGCGACAATAAACCAGCTTGAAATACTCGGGATTGCCCCTAGATGGCACAAACTGCCCCCGCACGGCGTGGGGCAGCCCTTTGTTTGATCGACGAGCCTTCCTCCATGACCCAACTTCAAAAACCCTTCAAGATCGGTTCCGTGACCCTGCCCAACCGCGTGGTGATGGCCCCGCTGACTCGCATGCGCGCCTTCCACGGCCGCGCGCCGGGGGACCTGCAGGTCACGCACTACCGCCAGCGCGCGGGCGCGGGCCTGATCCTGACCGAGGCCACCTCGGTCAGCCCCCAGGGCGTGGGCTACCCCAATACCCCCGGCATTTGGTCGGACGAGCAGGTGGCCGGCTGGAAGCGCGTGACCGAGGCCGTGCATGCCGCCGGTGGTCACATTGCCGTGCAGCTGTGGCACGTGGGCCGCATCTCTGACCCCGAGCTGCTGGATGGCCAGTTGCCCGTGGCCCCCAGCGCCATCGCCCCCGAAGGCCAGGTGGCCGTGCTGCGCCCCAAGCGCGACTACACCGTGCCGCGCGCGCTGGAGACGGCCGAGATCGCCGGCATCGTCCAGGACTTCGTGAAGGCTGCCCGCAACGCCAAGGCGGCCGGTTTTGACTTCATCGAAGTGCACGCCGCCAATGGCTATCTGTTCGACCAGTTCCTGCACGATGGCAGCAACCAGCGCACCGACCAGTACGGTGGCAGCATCGAAAACCGTGCGCGCTTCCTGCTCGAAGTGCTGGACGCGCTGGCCCAGGAATGGCCGGCCGAGCGCATAGGCGTGCACCTGAACCCCATGAGCAACACCCACAGCATGCACGACAGCGACCCCGTGGCGCTGTTCAGCTATGTGGCACAGCAGATCGAAGCGCGCAAGCTGGGCTTTATCTTCTCGCGCGAAGAGCTCAAGGACGGCGTGCTGCCCATCGGCCAGCACCTGCGCAAGATCTACAGCGGCACCTACATCGCCAACGACGGCATGAGCCAGCAGGACGCCGAAGCCCTGTTGGCCCGCGGTGCGGCCGATGCCGTGGCCTTTGGCCGCGTGTTCATCGCCAACCCCGATCTGCCGGCCCGCTTCGCCCAGGGCGCGCCGCTGAATCCGCTGAACGCCAGCACCATCTACAGCGCCGACGCCACCGGCTACAACGACTACCCCGCGCTGGACGCGGAAACGGCCACCGCCTGAGTGGGCTCCCGCCACATGCAAAAAAGCCAGTCCTCGGACTGCTTTTTGATAGCTGTCAGCGCTTGCTGTGCAAGGGCTGGCTATGGTTTGGTGGCGAAGACGCCCTGAACCGGGGGCTATCTTCCACAGCGACAGGGGGCGCCAATATTGCAGCTACGACTTCCAAGCTGCTTCAGCAAAGTGGGGAATACGCTCATCCATGAGCCGCAAAGGCAATTGCCGGGACAAGTCTCACCCATCGAAAGCTACTGGGGCAGGCTCACTTTGCCCACAACTGGCAGAACCTGGTGCATGCGAACGGCGACGCGGCCATCGACCAGATGATCCTGGCCGTGCAGGCTGCACGGGCGCGCTACGACGGGGGCCCGCCGATGCGCGACCGGCGACCGGTGCTGATCCATGGCCAGACCTTGCGCCACAACCAGGTGGCTGCGCTGCGTCGGCTGGGCATCTTCCCCTCGCTGTTTCCCATGCACACCTACTACTGGGGGGACCGGCACCGCAGCGAGGTGCTGGGGGACCCGCGCGCGCAGAACATCTCGCCCACCGGCTGGGTGCTGGCACAGGGCCTGCGCTTCACCTCGCACCACGACGCCCCGGTGGTGCTGCCGTCGTCCATCCGCGTGCTGGATGCCACCGTCAATCGCCGCACGCGCAGCGGCCAGGTGCTGGGGCCGGAGCACCGCGTGACACCCTGGGTGGCGCTGCAGTCCATGACCTTGTGGGCCGCCTACCAGCACTTTGAAGAGGACCACAAGGGCTCGATCGAGCTGGGCAAGCTGGCGGACTTTGCCGTGCTGTCGGGCAACCCCCTGACCATGCCGCCCAGCCAGCTTAGCCAGCTCCAGGTGCTGCAGACCATCAAGGAAGGCGTGGTGGTGTACCAGGCGCCGTGAGCGTGCCGTGCCACTCGGCATGGCCCAATGCGCCGGGCAGGGCGGCGGCGCGCCTGATCGTGTTGACAGACCTGCAATGACTGGGGTTAATGCGCTGAAATGTGAGCGCTCTGCGCTTGCTGCATGAGCGCTAGAGTCAGTTTTTATGCTGATCTTTCCGGCGCGCAAGGGTTTCCCTGGGGATGGGTGTGCAGGAGGGACTTCTACACTCATTGTCGCCATATGAACAACAGGGAGACAAAGACAATGAGCATTTCACGCAGAACCTGCCTGCAGGCAGGGGTGTCCGCCGTGGCGGGCGCCTGGATGGCCGGTGCGCCCGCACTGGCCCAGTCCGGCAAAGCCTTTCCGACCCGCGCCATCAAACTGGTGGTGGCCTTTCCCGCAGGCGGCCCCACCGATCTGACCATGCGCCAGCTGGCGGAAAACGCCTCCAAGATCCTGGGCCAGCCCGTCATCGTGGAAAACCGCCCCGGTGCAGCGGGCTCACTGCCTGCGTCGCAACTGCAGTCCACGCCGGCCGACGGCTACACCATCGCCCAGCTGCCCATGAGCGTGATGCGTCTGCCGTTCACCACGGGCCTGAAATGGAACCCGGTGGACGACCTGAGCTACATCCTGAACGTGACCGGCTATGCCTTCTGCATGGTCGCCAGCACGCAGTCCGGCCTCAAGAGCTGGCAGGACGTGGTGGCCTGGGCCAAGGCCAATCCCGGCAAGCTGACCATCGGCAACACCGGCACTTACACCTCGCCGCACATCACCTCGGCCATCATCGCCCAGCAGCTGGGCCTGGACGTGGTGCACGTACCCTACAAGGGCTCGGCCGAGCTGATGCGCGCCACCATGGCGGGCGAAGTCATGGTGGGTGCCGACACCAGTGCCGTGATCCCGTATGTGGACCAGGGGCGCATGGTGGCCTTGAACGTCTGGACCGCAAAGCGCCTGCCCACACTGCCCAACACGCCCACGCTGCTCGAGCTCGGCCTGCCCACCACCCAGTACTCGCCGTTTGGCCTCGTTGGCCCCAAGGGCATGCCCGCTGAGATCCAGACCCGTCTGCACGATGCCTTCAAACAGGCGATGGAGATGGACAGCTACCAGGCCATGCTGCAGCGCTTTGAAATGCTGCCCATCTATATGGACAGCAAGGCCTACCGCCAGTTCGCCATCGAATCCACGGCCAAGGAAAAGGCGGTGCTGGCCAAGCTGGGCCCGCAGCCGACCTGATCTGCGCTGCCAGGTGCAACCTGATGCCCAGTGTTGTTGACAGCGAATGCCGCCTTTGAGGCGGCATTTTTATGTGCAACTGCATAGCATGCGCTCTACACGGCGTCCATCCAAACTCAGCAGAGGCAAGCGCTAGTGCCTTCCTGTGTGCAGTTGATTAACACACCCAGGTTTTGTAGATTTGCTATGCATCAAAGTCGCTGTGTTGCGGCGAACATGGAAGTCAGCACCTGTGACTCCTATAGACGAAATGTAATAAATCACATGTCTCCATGAGTTTTTTATAGGCATGCTCACTGTTTGATTGCCTGCATGTTGGCGATTTGTGTGCCGTTCATGGCGATAATGCCGCATGGAATCGATAGTCTGGCGGTTACAGCAGCGGTGGCCTCACATCCCTTGCCGAGGGAACCGATGATGCGCTTACCGGTATCTCAATGGAAACCTTGGCAATCAGCGCTTTCTGTCTGGAAAGCGCTTTTTTTGCGCGAGGCCATGGTGCGCATGTTTGGCTCCCGTGTTGCCTGGGTTTGGCTGGTGCTGGAGCCCGTGGCCAACGTGTTGTGGCTGATCTTGATATTCACCGTCATCCGGGTGCGCCATGTGGGCGGCATTGAAACACCCCTGTGGATTGCCAGCGGTATGCTGGTTTTCATGACATTCCGGCGCACCGTGTCCCAAGTACAGAACGGCGTGGATGCGAATAGTTCCCTCTTTGCCTACCGCCAAGTGCGGCCAGCGGATGTGGTGCTGGTGCGCTCCGTGGTTGAGGGCGTCACCATGCTGCTGATCAGCGCGACCGTTTTTGCTGTGGGCGGCATGATGGGCTGGATGTCCTGGCCAGCCAGTGGCTGGGATGTGTTGGAGGCATTCACCCTGGCATGGTTGTGCGCCCTGGGGCTGGGCATGATCTTTGGCGTCCTGGTCAAGCTCGTGCCAGAAACCGAACGCATCATCAACTTCATCATGATGCCGCTGATGATGATTTCTGGCGTCATCTTCCCCCTGTCCTTGGTACAGCCCCCTTATCTGGACTGGCTGTTGCTCAATCCCGTCGCGCACGCCATTGAAGCCTCTCGTTTGGGTTTCGCGCCGTTCTATCACTCTGTGGCCGGGCTGGATCTGGTGTATGCCTACCAGTGCGCGCTGGTGCTGCTGTTTCTGGGGCTGGCGTTGTTCAGGCGCTTCAATCAACGGTTGGTGATGCAGTAAATGATTGAGGTCATCGATATTCACAAACGCTATTACACCGACCACGGCATGGGACCGTGGGTGCTCCAAGGTGTCAACCTGCGCATTCCGAATGGCCTCAGCGTGGGTTTGGTGGGGGGCAATGGCGCCGGTAAATCCACCTTGTTGCGCATCATTGGCGGCGTTGACTATCCCTCCAAAGGTGAAGTGCGTCGCCACTGCAAGGTGTCCTGGCCAATGGGTTTTGGCGGTGGCCTGCAGGGCAGCATGACTGGCCGGCAAAACACCAAGTTTGTCGCACGCATCCATGGGATGGAGGACGACATTCCCCGCATCCTTGCCCAGGTGCAGGAGTTTGCCGAAATCGGTCCCGCCTTTGATGAGCCGATCAAAACCTACTCTTCGGGCATGAAATCGCGCCTGCAATTTGGTTTGTCGCTGGCGTTTGATTTTGATGTCTATATTTCCGACGAAATCACCGCCGCTGGTGACCGGTCATTTCAGGCCAAGGCTGCCAAGGCATTCAAAGACAAGGTCGGCAAAGCCAGCGTCATCATGGTCTCGCACAGTGAGGGGACGCTCAAAGATTATTGCCAGGCCGGTGTGTGGCTGCACCGCGGCCAAGCCCACTGGTTCGACCAGATTGACGACGCCTTGTGCGCCTACCACGACAGCACTTCCGTTTCCACTTCATGACCATCGCCTCTACTTTGCGCGGCCCTGTCCAGCAATGGCTGCGCCGCTCCCCCTTGCGTTCACTCACCGCCTTGGCTTGTGTCTGCACCGCCGTTTACTGGCTCGGTATCGCCTCCGACCGCTATGTGTCCGAGGCGCGCCTCATCATCCAAAGCACCAACCTGCACAGTGGCACTGCGATTGATCTGGGATCGCTGATTTCGGGCAACTCTGGCAGCAACCGCACCGATCAGCTCTTGTTGCGCGAGCACCTGCGTTCGCCCGACATGGCCGAAAAACTGGACACCGCCTTGCACTTGCGCGAACACTTCGGGTCGCAAGGCGACTGGTTCTCGCGCATGTGGCAAGGCACGGAGGCCAGCCGCGAAGACTTCTATACCTATTACCTGCGCCGCGTACAGGTCGAATACGACGAGTTTGCCGGCGTGCTGGTCGTCAAGTCGCAAGCGTATGAGCCCGAGAAAGCGCAGCAGATCTCGCAGATGCTGGTGCAAGAGGGCGAGCGCTTCATGAACCGCATGGCCCATGCGATCGCCCAGGACCAGGTCACTTTCCTCGAAGGGCAGGTGAAGGCGCTGAACAGCAAAGTGCAGGCCTCGCGCCGGGCCTTGCTGGAGTTTCAGGAAAAAAAGGGAATGATCTCGCCTGAGGCTGCAGCCCAGGTGATTGCGGCCATCGTGGCCAACCTGCAGGGTCAAATGGTGGATTTGCAGGCCCAGCGTGCCGCCATGCAAGCCTATCTGGTGGCAGACCACCCGAATATCGTTTTGCTGAACCAGCGCATCGACGCGCTCGAAAAACAGATTGCCCAGGAGCAGGCCAAGCTGGCAGCCCCAGGCGGCAAAACCCTGAACCGCACGGCCGAAGCATTTGCCCAGCTAGAGCTGCAATCCAAGTTCGACCTGGACATGTACAAAACCGCACTGACGGCGCTGGAGCAGGGCCGCCTGGAAGCCACACGCACCCTCAAGAAGGTGTCTGTGTTGCAGCAGCCCAATTTGCCGCAGGAGGCCACAGAACCACGCCGCCTCTACACCGCCAGTGTCTTGGCGATCACCATCATGCTGCTGGCCGGCTTGGCGCACCTGTTGCTTGCGATTGTGCGCGACCACAGGGATTGACACTGCGCGCGCACCGGCATGCCGGGTGATGGCCTGTAAAGCCAGCATCACCGGATTGCAAGGCAACCAGTTTCAATGACGACTGATTGAATAGCTTGCAGCGCAATACCTGCATGCACTTAACACTGATAGAACCGAAAAATGAAGACAAATCCGACGCCTGCAGCTCTGCATTTGGAAGCATTCAGTGCAGCCCATGCTGCGCCATTGCGCGTGCTGCGTCCTGGCGCTATCGCCGTGTTGTGGACGCTGGCCGCGCTGCAGCCCACCGCGTGGGCGCAATACGACCTCAGCACGGCCCTCGGCACAGGGGCCAGCAATACCAGCAGCAACTCAACCACCGGCACCCGCAGCGCCGCCTATCCCACATCAGCCACCGTGCTGCCATCCGTCTCCCCCAGTGGGGCGTTCACCGCGTCGGGCAGCAGCCTGTATCCGGCGCAATCGCAGAAGGCGGGTGGCACGGCTGCAGCTCCCACGCGCTCGGGGCCTTCCACACCGGGCTTTGCGGGCGTGCCTGTGCAGACACAGGACCAGATCAACAACCAGGCCAGCGATGTGTTCGGTGCGCAATTGTTCACCGGGGCTTTCAGCCAGCCCGGTGCCACGCAATTCAACCCCGATTACGCAATTGCAATTGGCGATCAGATCGAGGTGCGCCTGTGGGGTGCATTTGCCTTTGAGCAAACGCTGACCGTGGACCCCCGTGGCAACATCTTCCTGCCACATGCTGGCCCCGTTCAGGTCCTGGGGGTGCGCAACCGCGAACTGGAAGCCACGGTGCAAGCCGCTGTGCGCCGCACCTTCCGCAACAACGTCAGCAGCTATGCCAGCCTGGCTGCGGCCCAACCCGTGCGCGTTTTTGTGGGTGGCAACGTCAACCGCCCCGGCTTGTACAACGGCACCAGCATGGACAGCGTACTGCGTTACCTGGACATGGCTGGAGGTGTGGACCCTGAGCGCGGCAGCTACCTGCAAGTGCAAGTCAAGCGCGGTCAGACCGTCAAGGCTACCGTCAATCTGTACGACTTTTTGCTCAACGGCACCATGCCCCTGGTGCAACTGGCTGATGGCGATGTCATCTTCGTGCCGCCGCATGCCCAGCGTGTCAGCGTGAGGGGCTTGGTGGCCAATGCCAAGCGTTTTGAATTTCTGACCGGACAACAAACCGTTGCCCAGCTCATGCAAGTCGCCAAACCCCTGTCGATTGCCACCCACATGCGTGTGGTGCGCAACACCGGCAGCGTGCGCAATGCCGAGTATTACCCGCTGAGCGAAGCCAACGCCGTGGTGCTGGCTGATGGGGATGAGCTGGAATTCACCGCCGACAAAAAGCCCGGCACCATCACCGTGCGTGTGGAGGGGGAGCACAACAGCGCCCAAGAATATGTGCTGCCCTATGGCACCCCCATGGGCACACTGCTGGATCAAATCCAAGGCAGCGCCAACTCTGACATGGCCAGCGTGCAACTGTTCCGCGAAAGCGTGAAGTTGCGTCAAAAAGAAATGCTGTTGACCAGCCTGCACAACCTGGAAATGAGCCTGCTGACCGCCCGCAGCGGCAGCAGCGACGAAGCCAAGCTGCGCCAGGACGAAGCCAACCTGACCCTGCAATGGGTAGAGCGCGCCAAAAAAATTGAACCTGTGGGCCAAGTACAGATTGCCAAGGCCAGCCAGTTGGCTTCCATGTTGCTGGAAAACGGTGACGTGATTCGTATACCGCGCAAGGATGACCTGGTGCTGGTCAGCGGCGAAGTGCTGTTCCCCAACGCTGTGGCCTATGAAAGCAAGCTCAGCTTGGAGGAGTACATCAACCGCGCAGGTGGCTTTACCCAGATGGCCGACAACGCACGCGTAGTTGTGGCACGCCGTGATGGCTCGTTTGACCAGGTCAACCCCAAACGGTTGTTTGCGAATACCGATATTCAAGCGGGCGACCAGATTTTGGTTTTACCGAAGGTGGATGAGAAAAAGCGCCAGTTCTGGAAAGACATGACACAAATCATGTACCAGATTGCCGTCAGCGCGAAGGTTGTCTTCGGCCTGTAACCCCTTGAATATAAAAAGAAGCTTATGAACAAGATCATTGTTGTTGGCCACCCGCAGTCAGGCTTGGACAAGGTACACGAGTTGCTGTTGGACTGCGGCCTTGCTCAGGCACTGCCTTCGCGCCGTGAAGGGTTTACCCCAGAGCAAATCGGTGCAACCCTGCTCAAAGCCCATGGCGTGCTGCCGGTGCAGCAGGTGTGCAGTGCTGATGCGTTGCAGCAAATTGCAGTCGCCCCCGTGTGGCAAGGTTTGGCGCTGGATTTGGTGCTGGCGAATATGGAACAGCCCTTATGGGGGTGGGCCGATGTGCAGGCCGTTTATCTGCTGGACTACTGGAAAGCCCAAGACCCGCAAACCATGTTTGTGCTGGTGTATGACGCCCCGCAAACTGCTTTGACCCGTCACGCTGTGGAGCACCTAGAGACAGATCCTGAAGCGCTGCAAGCCAAAGTCAATGCTTGGGTGGCTTATAACTCTGCGTTGCTGAGTTTTCATCTGCGCAACCCAGAGCGCAGCCTGCTGGTACATGCAGACCAGGTGCAGGCATCGGCTACGCACTATGTGCAGCAACTCAGTGCCCGTATGGATGCGCCGCTGCAGTTGCCGGGTGCAGCGCAGGGTTGGCTCAACACTTCAGTGACCGACGATGGCGTACTCGACGGCGTACAGCCTGTGCTCCAAGCCGAGACTGCGGAAGTCGACATCGTGCACGATGGCACTAATGTGGCAGCGCCGCAATCAGACCTGCAGAACCACGCCTTGGCGCAATGGCTGGCCGAGCAACTGCTGCAAGACCATCCTGAGGCACAAGAGCTGTACGCACAGCTGCAAGCTGCTGCCTCCATGCCCCAGCGGGCGCAACAGCAGGGCACAGCCTTGCTGGCAGGGCATGACTTACAGCAGCAGCACTACCAGGCATGGGCAGCCTTTGTGGCACAGCAAACAGCCATGCAGCAATCGGCCGCACGCTTGGCACAGCTGGGTACAACACTTCAAGACAGCCAGCAGCAACTACAACACAGCCATCGTCAGATTGAGCAACTGCAGCAAACCTATCTGCGCACCCAGCAACGCGTGCTGGAGCAAGATCAGTTGCTGAGCAGTCGTAACACTGCACTGCAAGATAGCGAGCAAGAAAACGGCTTGTTGCTGCAGCAATTACATCAAGTGCAAGAAGAGCTGGAAAGCCGCTATCTGCAATCCCAGGAGCAAGCAAAAAACTGGCTGAACTGCACAAGTTGCAGACAGACCTGAAAGCTGCGCAAGACAAGGCCGCCAAGCTGCAGCAAGCAGAAGCTGTTACCCACAAGTTGCAGACAGACTTGAAGGCCGCCCAAGACAAGGCCGCCAAGCTGCAGCATAGCGAGCAAGAAAACGGCTTGTTGCTGCAGAAATTGCATCAAGTGCAAGAAGAGTTGGAAAGCCGCTATCTGCAATCCCAGGAGCAAACCAAAAAACTGGCAGAAATGCACAAGTTGCAGACAGACCTGAAAGCTGCCCAAGACAATGCCGCCAAGCTACAGCAAGCAGAAGCTGTTACCCACAAGTTGCAGACAGACTTGAAGGCTGCCCAAGACAAGGCCGCCAAGTTACAGCAAGCAGAAGCTGTTACCCACAAGTTGCAGGCAGACTTGAAGGCTGCCCAAGACAAGGCTGCCAAGCTGCAGCAAGCAGAAGCTGTTACCCATAAGTTGCAGGCAGACTTGAAGGCAGCCCAAGACAAGGCCGCCAAGCTGCAGCAAGCAGAAGCCCAGCTCAAAAAAGAGTTGCAGCAGGCATCTGCCAAGCCCGCGTCTGCCGAGCTGCAAGAAGAAAACGAGCTACTTTTAAGCCAACTGCACAAAGTGCAAGAAGAGCTGGAGCGGTATTACCTAGAAAACCTCCAGCTCAAATCGGGTGGCGTCAAGCTGCAGTCCCAATCTAACGCAACTTATTACGGTGCTGCAGAGCGTGTGAAACAAGAGCTTTCTTACCTGTCGGGTCCCGGACGATTGGCTGCTTAAAAACAAGCGTCCGTTGCTGCATGGCCGAGAGGTACTGCAAGCAGTTCTGGCAACATGGCAATCCCGTGCCAAGGAGTTGCCATGCTGATCAG
>NZ_JAZHFR010000078.1:0-17149 GCF_036541385.1 Comamonas sp. GCA5
GTGCGGCACACGTGAACGCCGGCAACAAGTTGCCAGCGGTGGATCTGACCGTGACCGACAAGGGCGGCCTGACGGGCGACGACGCGGACACGCCAGCGGTGACCCTGGTCAACGATGCGCCTGAAGTGACTGATTACAACCATGACATCAAAGAAGATGGCAAGGCTGCTGGGCAGGTAAAGGGGAGCGATACCGATGGAGACTCGCTGACCTATGCCCAGGGCCGTGCGCCTGCGCACGGGACTGTGACAGTGGATGCGGACGGCAAATACACCTATACGCCGCACAAGGATTTCAGTGGTGCGGACAGCTTCACCGTGATCGTCAGCGATGGCAAGGGCGGAACGGCGACCAGTACCGTGAACATTGGCGTCACCCCTGTGGCCGACACACCACTGGTGAGCGTGACTGTTCAGAGCACTCCCGAGATCGTGCACGGCTCCATCAACCGCGACAACGCGGGAGATACGGGACGTGGTTACACCATCACTGCGAATGGCGCGAATGGCAAGACGGCGACACTGAGCAATGTGCCGACGGCTGGTGCAGGCGGCAAGGTTAGTGGTTTTGGTGTGGCCGGTTCAGCCAGCGGTGATGACAAGGAGCTGGGCTACAAGGAAACGCTGACGGTCAAGTTCGACCAGGGCGTGACCAATGTGCAAGTCAAGATGTCCTGGCTGGCATCGGGCGAGACAGCGCACTACGTGCTGTACGACGTGAATGGCAAAAAGATTGGTGAAGGCGACATCAAGGGTAAGACCGATGTGATTGATGACGCTGTGACCTTGACGGGGAATCTTTACAACCACGCGATTGGCAGCATCGTCTTCAGCGCGCAGGGTAGTAATGACGACTACCTCATTCACGAGATCACCTATGACGTGGCGCAAACGGCGCACAAGCTGGACATCGTGGTGCTGCCGCAGGACGTGGATTATTCCGAGTCTGTGAGCAAGGTGGTGGTGGAGGTCTCTGCGGGTGCCAGCCTCAATGTGGGTAAGCACTTGGGAGGCGGCCTCTATGAGCTGCCACTGGACCACCCAGTGGGCTATCAGGTGGTGGTGGATCCCGTCACCGGTCAGGTCACGATCACGGGCGTGCAGGTGATTCCAGGCAAGGGAGCCACCGGTGATGTGACCGTCAAGGTCCATGCCACCGTGGAGGATGGCACCAACTCTGAGGCCACCGGCACCGACTCGGCCACTTTTGATGCCTCTGCCCAGCCGGATGTGCATGAGCAGCATGCCACCCTTGGGAATGACTCCTTGCTGGGGTCATCCGGCGATGACGTGTTCATCTGGCAGTGGGCGGACAGAGGTACGATCAAAAATCCAGGCAATGATACCGTTCAAAACTTTGGCAAGCAGGGGAATGACAAACTGGATTTGAGCGATTTGCTGCAGGGCGAGGAGAAAACTGAAGATCTGTCGCAGTTCTTGCACTTCGATAAACAGGGTGGGAACACCGTGGTGAAGATTTCCAGCTCTGGCGACTTGAAGATGACCGGGGGTGACACCGTGAAGAACTACGATCAGCTCATTACTCTTGAAGGTGTGGATCTTGTGGGGAGCGCCCATGGTGACCAGAACAAACTGATCCATAATCTGATCCAGCAGGGCAAGCTGCTGATTGACGGCCACAATTGAGTTGTGCGGCGCGCTTTGCATCCCTGATGCAAAAGTGTGCCAATCAGTGAGTGAGCTAACTCTGCAGGGCGGGCTCCGTTGAATGGCGGTGTCCGCCCTTGCTTTTGTGCTGTCCTGGCCATGGGCGTGGCATGCCGTCGCCCGGCGGGGGCATGGCAGCCTGCCTACAATGGCAACCATGATCTCTCGCGAACCCACCATCGAGCGCCTGGCCACGGCCCGGCAACTGTTGCTAGAGCCTTTCGGCCTGGATGAAACCCACCTGTCGCGTGCGCTGGCGGAAATCCGCGCTCACCAGGTGGACGATGCAGATCTGTACTTCCAGTACACCCGCGCCGAGGGGTGGAGTCTGGAGGAAGGTATCGTCAAGACCGGCTCCTTCTCCATCGACCAGGGTGTCGGGGTGCGCGCCGTCAGTGGCGAGAAGACCGCGTTTGCCTATTCCGACGACATTTCGCTGGCCTCCTTGCTGGATGCAGCCCATGCCGTGCGTGCCATTTCCGGCAACCACCAGGAGCGCAAGGTGCGCATTCCCAAGGCCAAGGTGGCGCCTTCGCGCAGCTTGTATCCCGGCCTTGACCCCATCGCCACGATGGACAGCACCGAGAAGGTGGCCCTGCTGGGCAAGGTGGAAACCCTGGCCCGCGGCAAGGATCCGCGCATCGTGCAGGTGATGGCCGGCCTGGCCAGTGAGTACGACGTGGTGATGGTGGCGCGTGCGGATGGCACGCTGGCCGCCGATGTGCGTCCCCTGGTGCGCCTGTCGGTGACCGTGATTGCAGAGCAGAGCGGGCGCCGTGAAGTGGGCTCTTCCGGTGGCGGTGGCCGATTTGGCCTGGCCTATTTCAGCGATGCACAGATTGCCGAGTATGTGAACGAAGCGGTCGATCAGGCTTTGGTCAATCTGGAATCCCGCCCCGCACCCGCCGGCGAGATGACCGTGGTGCTGGGCCCCGGCTGGCCCGGTGTGCTGTTGCACGAAGCCGTGGGCCATGGTCTGGAAGGCGATTTCAACCGCAAGGGCTCCAGCGCCTTCAGCGGCCGCATCGGCCAGCGCGTGGCGGCCAAGGGCGTGACGATTCTGGACGACGGCACGCTGGCAGATCGCCGTGGCTCGTTGAACGTGGACGACGAAGGCTGCCCCTCGCAGGCGAATGTCTTGATCGAGGATGGCATTTTGAAGGGCTATATCCAGGATGCGTTGAATGCGCGCCTGATGGGCGTCAAGCCCACCGGCAATGGTCGTCGCGAAAGCTATGCCCACCTGCCCATGCCACGCATGACCAACACCTACATGCTGGGTGGTGACAGGGATCCACAGGAAATCATCGCTTCCATCAAGAAGGGCTTGTACGCCACCAACTTTGGCGGCGGTCAGGTGGACATCACCAGCGGCAAGTTCGTGTTCTCGGCCAGCCAAGCCTACTGGGTAGAGAACGGCAAGATCCAGTATCCCGTCAAGGGGGCCACGCTGGTCGGTAACGGTCCCGAGTGCATGAAGAAGGTCAGCCTGATCGGCAATGACATGCGTCTGGACAGCGGCGTGGGTACCTGTGGCAAGGAAGGCCAGAGCGTGCCCGTGGGGGTGGGGCAACCGACCATGCGCATCGATGGGTTGACCGTGGGTGGTACGGCTTAATTTGAAATTGTTTGCAGTATTCCTGCGCTGATTGAGGGAAAGGCTGATTTGTTTCGATGAATCAGCCTTCTTTGTAGGTGTTTTTGGTTTTTTCCTGAATGGTGTGTGCTGCGCTGTGTTGCAGTGCACGATTCCTGGTGTTAAAGTCTTTCGCCATGCAAGTACGTAGCGCTTTCTATTTTTACTTTTGGTTCTCGGTCCCAGGCGGATGAGAGGCAAGCGCTCGCACACACGAACACCCTCCAAAAAACCGCCGAAGCTGAAAAGCCCGGCGGTTTTTTTCACCCATGTATTCCAACACTCCACAGGACCACGAGGCAGACATGAACGCTCACAACACCTCCACCGGCGACGCTTGGTATCGCAGCTCTGTACAAAAGACTGGCCAGACTGACGACGAACGTATCAAGGACATTACCGTGTTGCCCCCTCCCGAGCACCTCATCCGCTTCTTCCCTATCCAAGGCACACCCGTGGAGTCGCTGGTCAGCAACACGCGCCGCGCCATCCGCAACATCATGCATGGGCGCAACGACGACCGGCTGCTGGTGATCGTGGGGCCTTGCTCCATCCACGACCCAGCGGCTGCGCTGGATTACGCCCGCCGTCTGGCCGATGTGCGCGAGCAGTACAAGGACACGCTGGAAGTCGTGATGCGCGTGTACTTCGAAAAGCCCCGCACCACCGTCGGCTGGAAGGGATTGATCAACGACCCCTACCTGGATGGCAGCTACCGCATCGACGAGGGCCTGCGCATTGCCCGCCAGCTGCTGATCGACATCAACCGCCTGGGTGTGCCGGCGGCCAGCGAATTCCTGGACGTGATCTCGCCCCAGTACATCGGTGACCTGATCAGCTGGGGTGCCATCGGTGCGCGCACCACCGAAAGCCAGATCCACCGCGAACTGGCTTCCGGTATCTCGGCGCCCATTGGCTTCAAGAACGGCACCGACGGCAACATCCGCATCGCTACCGACGCCATCCAGTCCGCCAGCCATGGCCACCACTTCCTGTCCGTGCACAAGAACGGCCAGGTCGCCATCGTCCACACCGCCGGCAACCAGGATTGCCACGTCATCCTGCGCGGCGGCAAGACGCCGAATTACGACGCTGCCAGCGTGCAGGCGGCCTGTACCGACCTGGGCAAGGCCGGCCTGCCCGCCAGCCTGATGGTGGACTGCAGCCATGCCAACAGCCTGAAGCAGCACGAGCGCCAGAAGGACGTGGTGGCCGACATTGCGGCGCAGATGGAAGCTGGCTCGCGCAGCATCTTCGGTGTCATGCTGGAAAGCCACCTGGTCGCAGGGGCGCAGAAGTTCACCCCCGGCAAGGACGAGGTCTGTGGCCTGCACTATGGCCAGAGCATCACCGATGCCTGCATCGGCTGGAACGATACGCTGGAAGTGTTGGATCGTCTGTCGGGGGCGGTGCAAAAGCGCCGCGGCGTGGTGCAGCCCCAGGCCGCCGCTGCCCTTGCGGCCTGAGCATGCAGGGCCTGCACGGCAGGCCCGATGTGCGGAAGATCTGTGGGGATTGTCTTTGCAGTGACTTTTGCCGCAAACGCTTGCTGGTATTGTGTAGGTAGCTCTTGTTTTCTACATGTTTTCGTGGTGTCCAGTGGGCATCCCTGGTTCACGTCCCGGGGCGTTCGGGGCCCGCTGCAGTGCCACGGAACACCGCTTTTCGGAAAGGCTCCCCATGATCAGTGAAGTCATTGTGCAACTCAGCGCCGACCAGCAGTTCCGTGCCGATGTGGACCGCCTGGCACCCATGGGTAACGAAGAGGCACGCCGTTGGCTGGACGAGCAGTTCATCGCCCTGGATTGCGAGCCCCTGCGCCCCAGTGGCAAGGTGCTGCTGGTCGACAAGGTGCTGGTGGTTGCGCGCGAGGCCGGTGCCCGCCGTCTGGGGGATGAGGCCTGGTTCCAGACCTATGCGCGCGCTGCCCATGCCGTGCTGGCGCGCCCGATGATCAAGGTCGACGTGGCTGCGATGACCGTGACCTATTGAGTCGCTGCCACCCGTCCGCTGCGGCTGCAGCGCGCCGGGCCGCCACAAAAAAACCGACTGGGAACAGTCGGTTTTTTGTTGTCCCGGTGCCAGGTATGTGCGGTCAGGTTGCGAGGTGCGCTTGCAGCGCCTCCAGCAGCTTGCCGTGCACACCGCCAAAGCCGCCATTGCTCATGCAGACGATGTGGTCGCCAGGGCGCACCTGGGCCAGCACCTGCTGCACCAGGGTGTCGATGTTGTCGGTGGTGAAGGCGGCATCGCCCAGCGGCTCCAGCGCTTCGGCGGCATTCCAGTCCAGACCGGCGGTGTGGCAAAAGGCCAGATCGGCCTCCTTGAGCGACCAGGGCAACTGGGCCTTCATGGTGCCCAGTTTCATGGTGTTGCTGCGCGGCTCGAACACGGCCAGGATGCGCTGCTGCTGGCCGATGCGTTGGCGCAGGCCGTCTAGCGTGGTGCGGATGGCCGTGGGGTGGTGGGCAAAATCGTCGTAGACGGTGACGCCGCGCACGCTGCCGCGCAGTTCCATGCGGCGCTTGACGTTGTGAAAGCGCCCCAGGGCCTCGGCAGCCACGGCTGGAGAGACACCGACGTGCTCGGCTGCGGCGATGGCGGCCAGCGCGTTGAGCTGGTTGTGCTCACCGCTCAGCTCCCATTCCACACGGCCGACCTTGCGGCCTTGCTGCAGCACATCGAAGGCATGGTGGGCGCCTTCGGCGGTGAAGTCGCTGACCGCCGCGCCAAAGCTGCGCTGGGTGCTCCAGCAGCCCTGGTGCAGCACGCGGGCCAGGGCTTCCTCCAGCCCGTTCCAGACCACGCGGCCTGAAGCGGGCACGGTGCGCACCAGGTGGTGGAACTGGCGCTCGATGGCGGCCAGGTCCGGGAAGATGTCGGCGTGGTCGAACTCCAGGTTGTTCAACACCGCCGTGCGGGGGCGGTAGTGCACAAACTTGCTGCGCTTGTCGAAGAAGGCCGTGTCGTACTCGTCGGCCTCGATCACGAACAGGGGGCGTTCTTGGGCGGTGGCCAGCTGACCCAGCCGGGCCGAGACGCCGAAGTTCAGCGGCACGCCGCCGACCAGAAAGCCCGGGGTCAGGCCGGCACATTCCAGGATCCAGGCCAGCATGGAGGTGGTCGTGGTCTTGCCGTGCGTGCCGGCCACGGCCAGCACATGGCGGCCTTGCAGCACATGCTCGCTCAGCCATTGCGGGCCGCTGGTATAGGGCAGGCCCTGGTCCAGGATGGCTTCCATCAGCGGGAACTTGGGACTGCCATCGGCCAGGTGGGCGCGGCTGACCACGTTGCCGACCACGAACATGTCGGGCTGCAGGGCCAGCTGTTCGGTGCCAAAGCCTTCGATCAGCTCAATGCCCAGGGCGCGCAGCTGGTCGCTCATGGGCGGGTACACGCTCGCGTCGCAGCCGGTCACGGTGTGGCCCGCTTCGCGTGCCAGCGCGGCGACGCCACCCATGAACGTGCCGCAAATGCCCAAGATATGAATATGCATGGTCTAGGATTCTAGGGCGTGTTCATGCTTGTCCTGCCATCGGCAGGGGCAGGCGGCCTCGGTGGCGTTCCCTGGTGGCTTCGCCCGCCTCGCTGGCTGTCTGGTGGCAGCCGGTGCAAGCAGCGGTAACAGCCGCAATCCATGGAAACAGTAGCGGTCTGCGCAGCATCAGCAAGCACTTCAGATAGATATGGGCAGCAAATGCGCGTTCTATCAGCGCAAACAGCTCTTGTTTTAGAGAGCATGCAGGCACAGTCCGGTGCAGGGTGGCTGGGCAGCGGGCGGTCATGGGGGCGCCAGGGATGGGGGGCCATCGGGCAGAGGCGGGCTTTAACCCCTGGGCGCGGCGGGCTGTCTGCCACCCGGGTGGCCGCAGGCTTCCCATAATCGGGGCTTTGATGGTTGACCAGAGAACACGGCATGTATTCATCTTCCGCCCTGCACGAGATCGCCCAGACTGCCGCCCGCATGGTGGTGGAAGAAGGGCTGGAATGGGGGCCCGCCAAACGCCGCGCCGCCAAGCAGTTGGGGTTGCCGCCGCGCACCCCCTTGCCGGACAACGATGCGCTGGAAGCCGCCGTGCGCGAATACATCGAGATTTTTTGTGCCGACACCCAGCCGCAGGAGCTGCGGGCCCTGCGCGAGCTGGCCCTGGTGTGGATGGACCGGCTGCAGGAGTTCCGCCCTCACCTGGCCGGTGCCGTGTGGCGCGGCACGGCCACGCGCAACTCCGACATCTATATCCAGCTGTTTTGTGACGACTCCAAGTCTGCCGAGATTGCGCTGATCAACAACAACGTCCAGTACGACGTGACCCAGGTTGCAGGCTTCCATGGCGATGCGGTGGATGCGCTGAGCATCAGCAGCCTGTGCAAGCCGCTGAACGAAGTGGTGGGCGTGCACCTGATGGTGTACGACTATGACGACCTGCGTGGGGCCCGCCGCAACGATGCACAAGGGCGCAGCCAGCGTGGCGATGCCGAGGCCGTGCGCCAGCTTCTGGCCGAGGAGGCGGTATGAGCGCGCACCCGCCCATGTCTGTGGCGCGGCGGCGCTGGCTGGCCGGTGGGGTGGCGCTGACCGCGGCCGCAGGCGGCGCCTGGCTGGCCTGGGAGCAAACCCGCAGCACCACCAGCAACGACGCTGCGCTAGAGGCATTCTGGCAATTGCAGCTGCAGCAGCCCGAGGGGGGCGTCCTGGCCCTGGCCTCGCTGCGCGGCCAGCCCCTGCTGGTGAATTTCTGGGCCACCTGGTGCCCCCCTTGTGTGCGCGAGCTGCCCTTGATCAACCAGTTTGCCCAGGGCCAGGCCGCGCGGGGGATGCATGCCGTGCGTGTGCTGGGCATTGCCGTGGACCAGGCGGCCGCGGTGAACAAATGGCTGGCGCGCCAGCCTCTGAGCTTTCCCGTGGCCCTGGCCGGTGCCGGCGGGGTCACGCTGACACGCAGCCTGGGTAATATCAATGGCGGCTTGCCGTTCACCATCTTGTTGGACGGCAAGGGTCATGTGCAAGCGCGTAAAATCGGCGAACTTTCAGAAAAAGAACTGAAGCAATGGGCCGCTTTCAGCTAGTGCCCGCGGCCATCCAGCCGGGTTTTATCAAAAAAACCTCAATGGCGATGGCGAAAAATATCTAACAAAGCGCGCAGAAGGGCGGATTTAGGGTAAATTCGCGCCCTTATTTAGTTTTAGCCGTTGGAGCTTCCATGGATCTGCGTAAACTCAAGACCCTCATCGACTTGGTGTCCGAATCGAATGTTTCGGAACTGGAAATTACCGAGGCAGAGGGCAAAGTCCGCATCGTCAAGAGCGGTGGCAACGTGGTGCAGCAGTTCGTTGCCGCGCCCATGCAAGCCGCCCCCGTGCAAGCCGCCGCCCCTGTTGCCGCTGCCCCTGCTGCTGCCGAAGCACCTGCCGCTCCTGCGGCCGTGGCTGGCCACCAGGTCAAGTCCCCCATGGTGGGTACCTTCTACCGTGCTTCCAGCCCTGGCGCCAAAGCGTTCGTGGAAGTCGGCGCCCAGGTCAAGGAAGGCGAGACCCTGTGCATCATCGAAGCCATGAAGATCCTCAACGAGATCGAGGCTGACAAGTCGGGTACCGTGACCCGCATCCTGGTCGACAATGGCCAAGCCGTGGAATACGGACAACCGCTGTTCGTGATCGAGTGAGGTCTGTTGCAGTCCCACCCTGTGGGGCTGACCAGATTCCACGATTCGCCCCGCGAGGGGCGGTGAACAACGAGGACTTCCATGTTTAAGAAAATTTTGGTTGCCAACCGGGGTGAGATTGCCCTGCGCATCCAGCGCGCTTGCCGCGAGATGGGCATCAAGGCCGTGATGGTCTACTCCGAGGCCGACCGCGACGCGAAATACGTCAAGCTGGCCGACGAAGCGGTGTGCATTGGCCCTGCCGCATCGCCCCTGAGCTACCTCAACATGCCGGCCATCATCTCGGCCGCCGAGGTGACGGATGCCGAAGCCATCCACCCCGGCTATGGCTTCCTGAGCGAAAACGCCGACTTTGCCGAACGTGTCGAGCAAAGCGGTTTCCAGTTCATCGGCCCCACTGCCGATTCCATCCGCATCATGGGCGACAAGGTGTCGGCCAAGCAGGCGATGATCAAGGCCGGCGTGCCTTGCGTGCCCGGTTCGGACGGCGAGCTGCCCGATGACCCCGGTCAGATCAAGCGCATTGCCAAGGCGATCGGTTATCCCGTGATCATCAAGGCCGCCGGTGGCGGTGGTGGCCGTGGCATGCGCGTGGTGCACACCGAGGCCGCCCTGGTCAATGCCGTGCAGATGACCAAGGCCGAAGCCGGTGCCGCCTTCGGCAATCCTGCGGTGTACATGGAGAAGTTCCTCCAGAATCCCCGTCACGTGGAAATTCAGGTGCTGGCTGACCAGCACAAGAATGCCGTGTACCTGGGTGAGCGCGATTGCTCCATGCAGCGTCGTCACCAGAAGGTGATTGAAGAAGCGCCTGCGCCTGGCATTCCTCGCCGTCTGGTGGAGAAGGTGGGCGAGCGCTGCGTGACCGCCTGCAAGAAGATCGGCTACCGTGGTGCAGGTACGTTCGAGTTCCTTTATGAAAATGGGGAGTTCTATTTCATCGAAATGAATACCCGCGTGCAGGTGGAACACCCCGTGACCGAGCTGATCTCGGGCGTGGACATCGTGCGCACCCAGATCATGGTGGCCGCTGGCGAAAAGTTGCCTTTCACCCAGCGTGAAATCAACAACCGAATGCGTGGCCATGCGATCGAGTGCCGTATCAACGCGGAAGATCCGTACAACTTCATGCCCTCGCCCGGCCGTGTGACCATGTGGCACATGCCGGGTGGTCCTGGCGTGCGTGTGGACTCCCACGTGTACAACAACTACTTCGTGCCACCGAACTACGACTCCATGATCGGCAAGCTGATCGTCTACGGTGACACCCGTGAGCAGGCCCTGGCCCGCATGCGTACCGCTTTGTCGGAAGTTGTGGTCGAAGGCATCAAGACGAATGTGCCCCTGCACCAGGACTTGATGGTGGATGCCGCATTCGCCGAAGGTGGCACGAATATTCACTATCTGGAACACTGGCTGGAGCAGCGCAAAAAGCGCTAATTCCCAGTCATTGATGACCAGTCATGCTGGCCCCTGGCGACGGGGGTCAGCATTTCGTTTTTATAAAGCTTGAAGGAGCTGCCTCATGTTTGAGCTCAGCCTGATGTGCCCCGAAGAACGGGTCGAAGATGTGAGCGACGCGCTCGATGCCCTGGATGCCTTGAGCGTTTCGGTCGAAGACATGGATGCGCAAACCGAGTCCGAGCAGCCCCTGTTCGGCGAACCCGGCATGCCGGCCCCCAAGGAAGGCTGGAACCGCAGCCGCATCGTGGCCCTGTTCCCGACCGAGGACTCGGCCCAGCAGGCCCAGGTGCTGCTGCAGTTGCAGGACTTCTTTGCCGGCTGCCAGGTGCTGGGCATCCAGGAAGTCGAGCAGCAGGACTGGGTGCGCCTGACGCAGTCTCAGTTCCAGCCCGTCGACATCACCCCCGAATTCTGGATCGTGCCCACCTGGCACGAACTGCCGCCAGCCGCCAAGGTCAGCATCCGCCTGGACCCCGGCCTGGCCTTCGGCACCGGCACCCACCCCACGACCCGCATGTGCCTGCGCTGGATTGCACGCCAGCCCCAAGGCTCGTTGGGCCGCACGCTGGACTATGGCTGCGGCTCCGGCATTTTGGCGATCGGTGCGGCCAAGTTCGGCGCACAGGACATCGATGCGGTCGACATCGACCAGGATGCCGTGGTGTCGTGCGAGCTGAATGCCCAGGCCAATGAGGTCACGCTCAAGGCTGGTCTGCCGGACAAAGCCCAGGGCAGCTACCAGACCGTGCTGGCCAACATCCTGGCCACGCCGCTGAAGGTCCTGGCCCCCCTGCTGTGCGCGCATGTGCAGCCCGGCGGCCATCTGGTGCTGGCCGGCATCCTGGAGCGCCAGGCCGACGAGCTGAAGGAAGCCTACGCGCCGTACCTGCAGCTGGAGGTGGCCGACAGCGAGGACGGCTGGATCCTGATGACCGCGCACCGCGCCTGAACCTGGCCGCGTGCCCTGGCGCGTGGCTGATTAACATCGGACATCTTCTGCCTGCCAGGGGGCGTGTGCCCCAGCTTCTACAATCCACGCGCGATGAGCCTGATTACCTGCTGTCCTTCTTGCGGCACCAAATTCCGTGTGGTGACCGATCAACTGCGCATCTCCGATGGCTGGGTGCGCTGTGGTCGTTGTCAGGAAGTGTTCGATGCGGCCCAGGCCCTGGAAGAGGCACCCCCGGCGGCGCCTGCGCCCATGCCTGCTGCGCCTGAGGTGCTGGCGCCTGTGGCCGTGGCGGTCACCCGGCCAGAGCCAGAGCCAGAGCCAGAGCCAGTCTCCCTGCCTGCTGTGCCACTGGCTGCCGTGCCTGTGGAACTGTCCACGCTGGCGCCGCGCGCCGAGCCCTTGGCGGCGGGCTATGAACTGCCCGCGCCGGTGGATCCGGACAGCGAGCTGGCCCCGGAAGCCTGGCTGGACCAGCCGATGGCGGCAGTCCATGATGCGCCAGTGTGGCGTGCTGGTGCTGCCGGTGCTACATCACCGCGCGAGCCCGTCTGGGAGGAGGCCGCCCCTTGGGAGCCGCAGCAGGCCTTGCCTGCCGAGGAAGCCCAGGCAGCGGCGTGGCAGCAGGCGCTGCAGACTCCACCCCAAACGCAGTCCGAACCCGAGCCGCTGCCCCCGATGGTCACGGAGCTTGGGGCCCAGGAGGTCGTGGCACCAGAACCGTCACTGCACGCACCCGCGGCCCCTGAGGCCCTGCAGGTCGAAGAAACCGACGATCTCGAAACCGAGGCCCTGCCCAGCTTTGTCAAGGAAGCCCAGCGCAAGGCCTGGTGGAACCAGCCCGGCGTGCGTTTTGCCATGGGCATGCTGGTGATCCTGCTGCCGCTGGCCCTGCTGCTGCAGATCGCCGTGCACGAGCGCAACACCCTGGTCGCCTGGAAACCCCAGTGGCGCCCTTTTTTCCAGACCATGTGCATCGCGCTGCGCTGTGAACTGGCGCCGCGCCAGCACATTGCGGCCGTGGTGCTGACCGGCTCCTCGTTCCGCCAGGATGCGCAACCCCATCGCTACCGTCTGGAGCTGAGCATCCAGAACCAGGCGACCACCTCGGTGGCCACACCGGCGGTGGAATTGACGCTGACCGATGCCCAGGACCAGGTGCTGGTGCGCAAGGTGCTGCTGCCCAGCGACATCGGCGCGCCGGTCGAGTTGGCCGCCCAGACCGAATGGGAGGGCAGCCTGTCGGTGGTCACCCAAGGGCTGCACCTGGCCGTGTCCGGCTACCGGGTGCTGGCCTTCTATCCCTGATTTCTTTTTCTCCTCACGAAAGTTTTGACCATGGCTGCACTGATTTGCGGTTCCCTCGCCTTTGACACCATCATGAGTTTTGAGGGCAAGTTTGCCAATCAGATCTTGCCGGAGCAGTTGCACATCCTGAACGTGTCGTTCCTGGTGCCTTCGCTGCGCCGCGATTTTGGCGGCTGCGCCGGCAACATTGCCTACAGCCTGAAGCTGCTGGGCGGCCAGCCGCTGCCCATGGCCACCGTGGGCGAGGATGGCGCCAGCTACCTGGTCCGCATGCGCGCCCTGGGCATCGAGACGCGCCATGTGCGGCAGCTGGACGACACCTACACCGCCCAGGCCATGATCATGACCGACAGCGACAACAACCAGATCACGGCCTTCCACCCCGGTGCCATGACCGAGGCCCATGTCAACGTCATCGACGGCAGCGAAGGCGCCGCCGTGGGCATCGTCTCGCCCGATGGTCGCGACGCCATGCAGCAGCACGCCGCGCAGTTCCAGGCCGCGGGCATTCCGTTTGTGTTCGATCCCGGCCAGGGCCTGCCCATGTTCAATGGCCAGGAGCTGCTGACCTTTGTCGAACAGGCCAGCTGGATTGCCGTGAACGACTACGAGGCCAAAATGCTGTGCGATCGCACCGGTCTGGACCTGGCGGCGCTGAGCCACAAGGTCCAGGGCCTGGTGGTGACCCTGGGCGCCCAGGGCTGCGAAGTCTGGGAGCAGGGCGTGAAGACCCTGGTGGCGCCGGTGGCGCCCACCGAGGTGGTCGACCCCACCGGCTGCGGCGATGCCTGGCGCGGTGCCCTGTTGTTCGGTCTGGAGCAGGGCTGGTCCCTGGCACGCTGCGCAGCGCTGGGCAACCGCGTGGGGGCACTGAAGGTGGCGTCCAAGGGACCGCAGAACTATGTGCTGGATTTCGATCCCGCTACTTTTGCTGCCTGAGGCCATGCCGGCCCGTGTCCATGAAAAAAGGAACCTTTGGGTTCCTTTTTTTCATAGCTGTCTGCGTAGGCTACTGGCGGGCTGTGCGCACATTTGGCGGCAAAGCCATGGGGTGGCTGGTGCGCAGCGGGTTGATGTCCAGACCGCCACGGCGCGTATAGCGCGCATAGACGCTGAGCTTCATAGGCTGGCACTGGCGCGTGATGTCCATGAAGATGCGTTCCACACATTGTTCGTGGAATTCGTTGTGGTTGCGAAAGCTCACGATGTAGCGCAGCAGGCTTTCCTGGTCGATGGCCGCGCCGGTGTAGCTGATCTGCACGCTGCCCCAGTCGGGCTGGCCGGTGACCAGGCAATTGCTCTTGAGCAAGTGGCTGACCAGGGTCTCGGTCACGGGCGGGTTGTCGTGGTCGGCCTTGAGCAGGTCGGGGCGCGGCGTGTAGTCGCTGCATTCGATGTCCAGGCGGTCCAGGTTCAGGCCCTGCAGCTCCTGCACCTTCTGCAGCTCGAAGGCATCCTGGGCGATGACGCGCACGCTGGCCGACGACTGGCGCACGGCGGCGCCGCGCCACAGGGCCTCGTTGACGTCCTCGCGCAGGCGCTCCTGCACGGCCTCCAGGCTGTCGAAGCGGCTGTTGTTGAAGCTGTTGAGGTACAGCTTGAACGACTTGCTCTCGATGATGTGCGGGGTCTCGCAGGGGATGGTGAAGTGCGCCAGCGCCACCTGGGGCTTGCCACGGGCATTCAGCCACGACAGCTCGAACGCGGTCCACAGGTCGGCGCCGAAGAAGGGCAGGGCCCCGGAGATGCCGATTTCCTCGCGCTTGCCGCTGCGCGGAATGGGAAACAGCAGGCTGGGGTCGTACTGGTCGGCATAGGCAGAGGCCTTGCCCAGTTGCGATTGTTCAGGTGTATTCATAGATATTCATAGCTGCCTGCGCAGGCTGGGTGCGCGCTGGCGGGCGATTGGGGGGCAAACTTCGACGGATCAGGCAAAGGCCTGCTCGCGCAGCCATTTGGTGGCGATCCATTTTTCGCCCTGCAGCACCGGGTCGCCGGCGTGCAGGGTCAGGCTCTGGGCTTCGGGGCGAGGGTAGCGGAAGAACACCGCCTGCCCCGGGCGTGGGTGAATGCGCAGCTGGCTTTCAGGGAAATAGGTGCAGCCGCCGGCGCTCACTGCGTTCAGGTAGATCACCAGGGTCGCGACGCGCTGCCCGCCACGGCGCAGCACCGGCGCACTACCCGGGTCCTGCGGGTTGAAGTAGTCGTGGTGCGGCTTGTACTGGGCGCCGGGCCGGTAGTTCAGCACCTGCAGGCCTTCGCCGCGCTCCACCGGCCACTGCAGCAGGTGGGCGATGCGGGCCTCCAGGGCGCGCACCGTCGGGGTCTGGCCGCGCTGGAAGAACATGCCATCGCTGGTGCGGTCGGGGTTGATCTCTTCGCCGCCGGCCTCTTTGGCCACGGTCCTGGAGCGGGCCATCGCCGGGCGGGCTTCGGCAATCAGCTGGGCGCATTCCTCGGGGCTCAGCAACTGGTCCAGCAGCACCAGGCGCGGGCGCTGCATGGACAGCAGCACCTGGACGTGGCGGTCACCGGCATCCAGCGCGTTGCAGCCGTCCTGCAGGCGCAGATCCGGCATCTCCACGGATGCACCTGGTGCGGCAGCCGTCGGACGCAGCAGCAGGTCGGTGGCGGCCTGGGCAATCGGGGCGGCCCAGCCCGCGGTGACCAGGCTGTGCTGCAGTGCGGCCGGGCTGTGGCCGGCGGCCAGTTGGGTCTGCACCCATTGCAGCAGGGCGGGGGTGCTGCCGGGGACCTGGGCCGACAACTGTTCCAAAGACTGGGGCACGGCAATCTCCTTGTCGTGGGCGCGTCCTCAGGGTGGGCGGGGTCGCCTGCGGGCTCAGGCGGGGTTGCGCCGGAAGACCAGGCGGTCGGGGGACGAGACCTCTGGGGCGTAAGCGTAGCCCTTTTCGTCAAACTGCATCAACTGCTCGGGCCGGGTCAGCCGGTGCTGGATGGCGTAGCGCGCCATCAGCCCGCGGGCATGCTTGGCATGGAAGCTGATGATCTTGTACTTGCCGCCCTTGTAGTCCTCGAACACGCACTCCACCACGCGGGCCTGGAGGTGCTTCAGATCGACGGACTTGAAGTATTCCTGCGATGCCAGATTGACCACCACCGGCTGTGCGCTGCGGGCCTGGCGTTCGTTGAGCAGCTGGGCGATGCGTGTCCCCCAGAACTGGTAGAGGTTGCTGCCGTGGTCCGTGGCCAGGCGTGTGCCCATTTCCAGGCGGTAGGGCTGCATCCAGTCCAGCGGGCGCAGGGCGCCGTACAGGCCGCTGAGCATCAGCACGTGGTTCTGCGCCCAGGCGATGTCGTCGGAGCTCAGGGAATAGGCATCCAGCCCCTCGTACACGTCACCGTTGAAGGCAAACAGCGCCTGGCGCGCGTTGTCGGGCGTGAACTCTGGCTGCCAGGCGGCGTAGCGCGCCGTGTTCAATTGGGCCAGCTTGTCGCTGATCGACATCAGCGCCGCCACGTCCTGCGGTGGCAGCTGGCGCAAGCGGGCAATGAGATCGGCGGATTGCGCAATGAAGGGGGGCAGGGTGTGGGGCAGTCCGGCAGGCAGCGGACGTTCGTAATCCAGGGATTTGGCGGGCGAGAGCAACAACAGCATGGGCACGGTCGGTAGGGCGGCAACAGCGGGCGTCAATAAAGCACCGGGGGCCCTAGGCCCCCGGTAGCTGTCAGCGTTTTAGGCTGTGGTGCTGGTCTGCTCAAACGGCAGGACCATGTCGCTCAGGTCCTTGCGGGTTTCGACCAGGACCAGCGGGCCTTCGTCGATCACCACCACGGGGGGGCGTTCGCGCGGGATGCGCACGGGTTGTGGTTCCGCGGCAATCGCGGCCTGCACGGCGGCCACCTTGTCGGCGTCCGAGTTGACCCATTCCAGGCCCACATCGCGTGCCAGCTGCACCAGGTCACCCACTGGCAGGGCATAGGCCTGCACACGGGGCATGGCGGCTGCAGCGGCCGGGGCGGCGGGTGCCACAGCAGGGGCTGCGGGGGCCGCTGCCACTTCGGCCACAACCGCTGGGGCGGGTGCTGCGGCGACAGGGGCGGCTTCGACCGGTGCAGCCACGGCGGTGTCTGCGGCGGCCGGGGTGGCCTCTTCGGCGGCTGTCACCTGGCTGAAGTAGCTGCGGCGCGGCGTGCTGTCCACCACGGTCTCGGCGTCGGCGTCCACGGCGGCAGGGGCCACCACGGCAGCGTCTTCCTCGCCGTTCACGGTGTCCTCGTCACGGGGCGCACCGTTGCGGTCGCGGCCGTTGCGGCGATCGCGGCCGTAGCGGTCACGCGAGCGGCGGCCATTGCGGGGCGCGTCCTCGGCGCTGGTCGCGCTGGGGTCCTGGCCTTCCACGGCCTGGAGATCCCCGGTCACGTCTTGCACGTTGGTGTCGACCACGGGGCAGGGCCGGTGCGTCCGCCCTGGCGGCGGTCACGGCGCTCGCCGCGCTCG
>NZ_JAZHFR010000079.1:0-16974 GCF_036541385.1 Comamonas sp. GCA5
AATCAGACTGGGCGAAACTTCGGTGCCGTACATCTCTTCGAGGTGGGCCTGTATCTCGCGCACCGTCATGCCACGGGCGTACAGCGAGATGATTTTGTCGTCAAAGCCGGCCCAGCGGGTCCGGTGCTTGGGGATGAGCTGAGGCTCGAAGCTGCCGTGCCGGTCGCGAGGTACCTCGATGGGCAATTCACCGAAATCGCCCTTGAGGGTCTTCCTGCTCTTGCCGTTGCGGGTGTTGCCAACGGGGTTGGACACTGCTTCGTTGCGTTCGTGGCCCAAGTGTTCGGTCAATTCGGCGTCCAGGACTCGCTCGACCAGTAGCTTGGTCAACTGTTTGAGCAGGCCGTTCTCGCCGATGAGGTCTTCGGGCCTCTTGTAGTTGGCCATCAGGCCAGACAGCAGTTCTTCGGGTACGTCGTGTTTCTTGGTGTTCATAGTGTTTACGGACAGGCCGGCTTGCGCCGGCTGTTGATTGGCCGTTTACACAAAATTCTGCACACCCTCGGCCTTAATTGCCCGCCTGATTGAGATGGAGCATGCCTTCTGGCATCTGGTGGAAAGCAACACACCTCCAGCCGGAGATGGCTCTGACAGTGCAGAAAAAGCATTGCGTTGCCTCTATCCGAACAGCGTAGGTGAAGACGTGGATATGAGTGAGGACCCACAACTCAATGCCACGTTTGAAGCTCTGTTGCTGGCCC
Organism: Comamonas sp. GCA5; assembly: GCF_036541385.1. NCBI lineage: Bacteria > Pseudomonadati > Pseudomonadota > Betaproteobacteria > Burkholderiales > Comamonadaceae > Comamonas > Comamonas sp. GCA5. The sequence continues at coordinate 702 of NZ_JAZHFR010000079.1, forward strand.
GTGAGCAGCTCGATGCCGCACAGAAGAAGGAAGCACGCCTGCGCCAGGCCATTCAGATCCACATGGGCGAAGCAGGCAAAGCCACGTTTGCCTGTGGTGGCAGTGTCACCTGGCGCCGCAGCAAGGATGGACAAGCGTTCGATACAGCGCAGTTCGTCAAAGACCATCCCGAGCTGTCCAAAGCCTACCTCACCACACGGCCTGGATCTCGGCGGTTTTGCGTGTATCCAGCTTGAGCTGACCATCCTTCCCACATCCATCCCCCTCTCGCTCCCTGTGGCCCATGCCACCGGGAGCTTTCTTTTTTTGGAGCAAAACATGATCAAAGGTTTGATGATTACCCCGCCCGTCATTGGCCGAATTTCTATTGGCAAAGTCGTGGAAAAGAATGGCAAGCGCCTGCCAGAGAAAGACGATGAATTCACCATCACCACCCAAGTCCAGCAGCGCGGACAATGGGTGCTACACCCGTTGGATGAGGCTTTGCGCCAAAGCCAACCAGATGCCTTCACCGTTGGCGGCATAAAGGAAGGCGCTGAGCCTTCCGACAGTCAAAGTGAAAGTATTCCCGCACGCAGTGCCAAGCGCACGCTCAAAGACAAGATGGGGGTTGCAGGTCAAGCGCCTGCAGAAACTAGCTCTCCACGACGGAAGCTGCGCAGCATTCCCGTGCGCGTCTTGTTCAATGACCCTGATCTAAACCTGCGAGCCAACTACTGCATGTTTGACCGCAGCACAGCGCGTCCTGTCTGCGTGGGTGACGGGGAGAGCAGCAAGCGCGTCACGGATCAAGGGCTGGAGACGATGGAATGTCCCGGTCCTGATAGCTGTCGTTTTGGGCTGGGTAACTGCAAGCCTTATGGGCGGCTGAACGTCAGCATCGGTGACAGCGATGAATTGGGCAGCTTTGTGTTTCGTACCACGGGCTTCAACAGCATTCGTACGCTCGTTGCACGCCTGCGCTACTTTGCTGCAGTCTCAGGCGGCCACCTGGCCGCCATGCCTCTAGAAATGCGGCTGCGGGGCAAATCCACCACACAGTCGCACCGTGCGGCCATCTACTACGCCGACCTGGTGGTGCGCACCGGCCTGAGCTTGAACGAGGCCATCGGCCAAGCCAAGGCGCTGGCTGCACAGCGCCAGTCTGCAGGATTTGCGCAGAGCGCTTTGGATGAGGCTGCACGTCTGGGCTATGCTAACGGCAGCTTTGAAGATGCGCCGGAGGAAGCGGCGGACATTGTGGAGGAGCTTTATCCGGAGGATACCGAGCCGCCAACACACCATCCCTAACGCCATTTTTTGCGCTTACAAGCCACCTGGCATGCAGTCCTTAGTGCAGCAAGACATCGAAGACCTCACCGCACTGCAGGTCACCAAGACGCCCACCTTCTTTGTCAATGGCCGACCGGAAACTGAGCCGGTGGCTCAGTTCTACTTCGGCGCGGACACACTAGTGGGAATGGGCATGCTCCTTGGGTTCTGAGCGGTTGAGCTTGGAGGCTGGATCCAGTGTCCCGCGAAGCAGCCTAAGCCCGTTGCCCACTACCAGTAAGCTCGCACCCATGTCCGCGAAAACCGCCATCCACATGGTCGCCGTGCCAACGACCGCCATCACCAGGAACACGCTCTTGATGCCCAGAGCCAAGGTGATGTTCTGCCAGAGCACGGCATGCGTGCGCTTGGATAGCCGCACAGTCTCGGCGACGCGCTGCAGGTTGTCGTTCATGATGACCACGTCGGCCGCTTCCATGGCGGTGTCGGTACCAGCGCCGCCCATGGCAAAACCGATATCAGCCTGGGCCAATGCCGGTGCATCGTTAATGCCGTCCCCGGTCATGCCGGTGGCGCCGTAGCGCTTTTGCATCTCCTTGATGGCGTCGAGCTTGGCTTCGGGCAGCAGGTCGCCGCGGGCGTCATCGATCCCCGCCTGCGCCGCGATTGCCTTGGCCGTGGCTGTGTTGTCGCCGGTCAGCATCACCGAGGTCACTCCCAGCGCCTTGAGATCGACGATGGCTTGCTTTGATGTCTCCCGAATGGTGTCTGCAACAGCAAACAAGGCCAGGACGCACGAATCGTCAGCCAGGAGGGTGACCGTGCGGCCTTGCTTTTCATGGATGGCGAGTTCCGCCTCCAGTTCAGGGGTGCACAGTCCCCGTTCATGGATCAGTCGGTGATTGCCCAGCACGAGGCGTACTCCATTGACCACGCCTTCGACACCGCGCCCCGGCAAGGCCTTGAAGTTTTCGGCCTCCGGGCCTGGTACTTCCAGACCCTGGATGATCGCCTTGGACACCGGGTGATCGGATCTGCCAGCCAGGCTGGCGGCCATCTGTTGGGCTGCAGCTTCATCGCCAGCGCCCCAGACGTGCCACTGCACCAGCTTGGGTTTACCTTCGGTGATGGTGCCCGTCTTGTCCAGCGCCACCGCCTTCAGGAGCCGCGCGTCTTCCAAGTAGGTTCCGCCCTTGATCAGGATGCCTCGGCGAGCGCCGGCCGCCAGTCCGCTTACCACCGTCACAGGCGTGGAAATGACCAAGGCACATGGGCAGGCAATCACCAGCAGGACAAGGGCCTTGTAGAGCGCTTCCAGCCAGGTCAGTCCCATCAGGAACGGTGTGAGAACTGCCACCGCCACCGCAATGGCGAAGACCGCAGGCGTGTAGATCGCGGCGAACCGATCGACAAAGCGCTGTGTCGGTGCGCGCGTGCCTTGTGCCTGCTCAACGGCTTGAATGATTCTGGCCAAGGTGGTATTGCTCGACAAGGCCGTAACCTCGAACTCCAGTTCACCGGTCTCGTTGATCGTGCCGGCGAACACCTGGTCTCCAGGTGCCTTGTCCACGGGGATGCTCTCGCCAGTCACAGGGGCCTGGTTGATGGCGCCGTTGCCCTTGGTCACCATACCATCCAGCGGCACGCGTTCGCCAGGCTTGATGCGCACGGTCGCTCCAATGGCCACCGAGGCCACCGGTGTAGCGGTCCATGCTCCGTTGGTGCCCAGTACCAAAGCCTCTTCGGGCGCCAGTTCCAGCAAGCCCTTGATAGCGTTTCGGGCCCGGTCCACTGCCTTGGCTTCGATGAGCTCCGCAATCGCGTACAGAGCCATCACCATCGCGGCTTCTGGCCACTGACCAATGAGGAATGCGCCGGTGACGGCCACCGACATCAGCGCATTGATGTTCAGCCTGCCGCGCAGCAGCGCCGCAATGCCTTTTTTGTAGGTGTCGATGCCGGCCAGCCAGATAGCCAGAGCGGCAATCGCCATGCCGGCCACTTTCCAAGCCATCTGGTCTGGCGCGAAGAACGCGAGAACCTCAGCCCCCGTGGCGAACACGAGTGCGGCAACCAAACGTGAGATGCCGCCTGCAAAACCATGTCCATGGTCGTCGCCTTCGGCGGATCCAACCACGTGTCCCCCCTTGGCTTCGCCCGCGTCTGCCACTGGCTGCGGATCGAAGCCCGCTTTGCGGATCGCCTCCAGGGCCAAGGGATACGCACTTTCTTGCGCATCGATCTTCAGCGTGCGCGCACCAAGCTGAAATCCCAAAGAGCGGATACCTTCCAGTGGCTCCAGCGCCCGACGGATTTCCGCCTCCTCTGCGCTGCAGTCCATGGTCGCGATTTTGAAAAGCTTGCCCTGGCTGATTTGGGGGGCTGATGCCGTGGCCACGGGCTGGGGATCGAATCCCGCTTTGCGGATCGCCTCCAGGGCCAAGGGATACGCACTTTCTTGCGCATCGATCTTCAGCGTGCGCGCACCAAGCTGAAATCCCAAAGAGCGGATACCTTCCAGTGGCTCCAGCGCCCGGCGGATTTCCGCCTCCTCGGCGCTGCAGTCCATGGTCGCGATTTTGAAAAGCCTGGCCTGGCCAGAAACGCTGGCGGTCACATTGCCAGGCGTGGCAGGACTTGAACGACCTGCGGAACAGCAGGAGTCAACGCTTGTGGAGGTGCTGGTTTCTGGTTTCATGGCCTAATTGGAAACCCTATAGTGACTTTAAAGTCAAGTGGTAGCACAGAAATGCATCGTGCGGCGTTCTACAGCAAGCTCATTTTTGAAAGCGGAGCAATGAAAATTGGCGAACTGGCCAAGGCCACCGGCACGCAGACAGAAACCATCCGCTACTACGAGCGGGTGCAACTGCTGCCGACAGCAAAGCGCACGGAAAGCAACTACAGGGTGTACGACGGTAGCCACGTCGAGCGTCTGGCCTTCATCCGGCACTGTCGCAGCCTGGACATGACACTCGATGAGATCCGCGTGCTGCTGCATTTCAAAGACGCGCCCGGTGAGAACTGCGGCGCGGTGGACGCGCTGCTGCAGGCACATATCGGGCACGTGGTTGACCGTATTCGAGAACTTCAGGCGCTGGAAGCAGAGTTGCGCAGTTTGCAGCGGCAGTGTTCATCTGGTCATTTGGCCGGGGACTGCGGCATCTTGGGCGGTCTGGTAATTGCCGCGCGTCAACACAACCACATCCCACCAGCCCCACCCATCGAGTCGCATCTGCCTGGAGTGCATCGCGAAATCGGTACCGGTACCAAACAGCGCGGCGTCAAGCACTGACTTACCAACCCTACCTTGACGCGCGCCGGCCGCCCGAGGGTGATGCACAGTCCGATTTTTTCGTGCCGCTGCTGTACGACGTGGCGACCAAAGATATCCAATGATGCCCCTCCCTGCTTGACAGCAACCCTCAGGCGCGGCGCGTGACCCCTTAGTGCCGGTTCAGCGGGTTTTGCGCGACATACACGTTGAGCGACTTGCCCGTGAATCCGGCTGGCGCGATCTTTGCCAGGTCCACGGGCCGGCGATCGAGCCCGTTGAACGTCCACGAGAACTCCTTGCCTTCGCTGCGGAACGTGACCGTATCACCGTAGGCAACGTTCAGGTGCCGGGCGGTTGAGACATCCACGACGCGGGCTTTGTCGGCCTGCTGAGCGGGTTGACCGTAAAACGATTGACCGTTGGCAAACGTGTCAGCTGCCATGGCAGACGCAGAGGCCATGCCGAAAATAATGGCCACCTGGATGAGACGAGTCGAACGCATGTAGAGCTCCTTCTTGATGATGACCGCGCCGCCGATGCCGGCGCAGTGACGCCTTGGGGCGACATGAAGGACTCTAGCGATCCGTAACCAACAGATCGCGATCATCTGGATGACAAATTTGTCATCTGTAGCAGCGCGCAAGGTGCGTGTTTGTGCAGACCCAATGAGCTGAACTTCGCGGGCAGCTGGCTGCCTCATCGTCGGGCTATACGCATGTCTCGGTCACTGTAAAACCTGTGAACTTGACTCTGCACCCGCTACAGGGTTTTCAATAGCATCGGATCACAAGAAGGAAGAGGCGCAGGGAACGCGCGCACCGACTCAAGGCTTTGTCGATCGACGTGGCCGTGGAGATGACGCACCTGCCCATTGAGCGGCAGGCGCGCGTGATTGGGGCCGCCTGGCTGGACCAGCAGTTGATCGGCGGCGGTAAAGAGTTGAGCTAACTAGGGTTTGGCAGCGCGGCCAAGGAGGTACTACAGAAACGCGCCGACTTCCTGGCCGACCAGGGCCTGACCGAGCGGCGCGGCCAGCGCATCATCCTGACGCGCAATCGTCTGGCGACGCTGCGCAACCGCGAGCTGTCGCATGCCGCGAAGACATTGCCGCTGAAACCGGGCTGGAGCATCGGCCTCTCCCCGATAGGGAGCGCGTAGCGGGCATCTACCGGCGAAGCGTGATGCTCGCCAGCGGGCGCTACGCCATGCTCAATGACGGCCTGGGATTTAGCCTGGTACCGTGGAAGCCGGTAATCGAGCAGCCGTTGGGAAAGCAGGTTGCCGCGACGGTGCGCGGCAGTGGGGTGGCATGGGAAATTGGGCGGCGGCCTGGGCTTTCCCGAGGTTAGTCAGGCCGACGCCAGAGATCTCAAAGGCTGGCTTCAGCATAATCCGCTGGAACCGCAACTGGGGGCGATCAACCCGGATAGTAGAGACGCTGACGCGCGTCGCGTTCGGCAGGTGACTCGTTCAGCATTTCGTTGATCACTTCCTGACGAGTTTTCCCTGGGCCCACAGCAGGCACAGGCATTGGGTAGTTGCTCTCGCCATAAGACAGGAGTCCTTGCTGCATGGCAGCCTTGGTTTCCGCGATAACCTGCTCTCGCGTCTTATCGCTCTTCCAGTGTTCCGGGTGAACGATGATGCCCTGTTCATTGTTGGCAGGATGCTCGTACGCTGCCGAAGCCATCCCTGGAAGACCCAGAGTGACCACTGCTGCCACTGCTGCGATCATGGAAGAAAGGGAGAGGCGACGTTGAGTCATGGCTAAGGTCCTTATAGAAGTCAGTAAATTTTGCATCTCCCATGCCTTTGCCAGGCGATGATGAGATGTTTTCATCGTAGAAACCCTGACCCAACAGAACGCGGACAGCACGATGACTTTTCTGTCATCTTTTGCTGTTTTTGACCTTATCGCGGTGACAAGGTCAGACCATGAAGACATGGGAAAATATCCTGCATGGGAGTAAGTGCGATGGAGTCGCTTCGGTCAATTGCAGAAAATCCAACCCGAAAACACGAACGCATCATGGATGCGTAAGTAGGATCACCGGCAACAGAGCCCCTTACAGAGCGCGGATTTTCATCCCGACAATCGTCACCCCGTTTTCTGACCATGCAACCGGCTCACCCTGGTGCATGCGAGCGATCGCGCCAACGATGGCCAAGCCGAGGCCATGGTTGCTTTGCCCATGGCTGCGAGCAGGATCGCCGCGGAAGAATCGATCAAACAGGTGCGGAAGTATTTCTGGATCGATGGTATCTCCGCAGTTAGTGACGCTGAGCAACACGCGGCCTCCATCAGAGGGCTTGAAGGTGACTTGGACGATCGAACCATTTTTTGCGTATCGGGTGGCGTTGCCCAGCAGGTTGGACAGTGCTCGGCGCAACAGCGGCACGTCAAAGGCGCCATGGGCATCGCCCACCACCTTGGCGGTGAGGTCGGCCTCGGCCAGCGCCGCCTCGTGGTAGTCCAACACGTCTGCAGCCATCGATGCAAGGCTCGCAACGGGAACGCGACGCGCGCCTACACCCCGATCAGCTTGCGATAGGAACAGCATATCGTTGACGATGCCGGTCAGGCGATGCAGTTCCTCCAGATTTGAGGCGAGGACCTCCCGCATATCCGCCTGTTCAGGGCGCCTTAGCGCCAGCTCATTGTTGGCAATGAGCGTGGCCAGTGGCGTGCACAACTCGTGAGCTACGTCGGCATTGAAGCCCTCCATCTGTGAGTAGGCCTTTTCGATGCGTTCCAGGAGCGCATTGAACTGGTCGATTAGGGGCACGAGTTCAAGGGGTTGTTCTGCGCCGTCGAGCCGGTGGTGCAGGTTGTCCGCCGACAACGCACGCGTCTGGCTGACCAGTCTTCGAACGGGCGCCAGGCCCAGGTTGACCAGGGAGAAGCCACCCAGCGAAACCACGATGGCCCCTCCGATGGCTGCCACCAGCAAGGTAAGTGCAAGCCGGTGCAGCAGCTGGTTGTCCGTTTGGATGTCCAACGATAACCGGACGCGCAAAACCTTGGAGGGGGGCTGGCCCGCAGTCTGTGCAACCTCGAACTGCCGTTGACGCCACACCGTCTTCGCATTCTGGTTGCGGGTGTGTGCGTAGAGCACGGCCCCGTCGCCCCGAGTCACTTCAAGCGACAGATCTCCGTGCCCCACCAGGAAATCGTCGAGCTTGTGCGCGAGGTCTTCTGACTTCCCGTGCTCTTTACCGTCCGCCAACAGGTGTCGAATGACATTCTCTTTTTGGGCCAGCGTGTCCTCTTGCCGATCACGGAAATTGAACTCGGTCACCAGATACACAGCCAGACAGACCAACCCGAGGCCGGCAAAGCTTTGCAGCGCCAGCCACCACGACAGCCGCTGGCGCAGTGAGCGATATTGGATCAGTGCATTCATTCCTTGCGCTCTTCCATGATGTAACCCATACCCCGAACGGTGTGAAGCAGTGCCTTCTCGAAGGGCGCGTCGATCTTGTTGCGCAAGCGCCGGATGGCGACCTCCACCACGTTGGTGTTGCTGTCGAAATTCATGTCCCACACCTGCTCGGCAATCTCGGTGCGCGACAGTACCTCGCCGTTTCTTCGCAGGAACAGCGTCAGAAGCTGGAACTCCTTGGCGGTCAGCTCCAACTTCTGACCGCTGCGGAACGCCTTGCGCCGCACCAAGTCCACGTCGAGATCGGCAAGGCGCAGTTGCGTGGGCTCTGCCGCATCCCGTGTGCCATGCGTGCGCCTCAGGAGCACCTGGATGCGTGCGTTCAGTTCGGAAAACGCGAAGGGCTTAACCAGATAGTCGTCAGCACCTGTCTGCAGTCCCAGCACCCGGTCCTCGACGCTGACCCGCGCTGTCAGCATCAAGACAGGTGTCTGCCTGGATTTGCGAAAAGCGGTGAGGAGGCTGAAACCGTCGATCCCTGGGAGCATCGCGTCCAGCACCAGCAGGTCGTACCCGCCTTCGAGGGCCATGTGTAGCCCATCCACGCCGTTGTGGGCCATGTCTACCACGTAGCCGACCTCTCCTAGTCCCTTGCGCAGGTACTCGGCAAGCTTGACTTCGTCTTCAATGAGCAAAATTTTCATGACGCCATTTTCGAAGCATGCGGGGTATTCAAATATTACGAATTTGTCATCTGGCTGTTGGTGTCTTGTCGCGGTTCGCTTTCTAAAGTTCATCTCGTGTCGCAAGGCATCGCCTAGGCAAATCGCCAAGGGCTTACCTGAACCCAGAGAAAAAACCATGATTGTTCGCAAACCCCTCGCGCTTTCCCTGATCGCCCTTGCCATCGGGGCTCCAGGTTTGGCGTCTGCATCCTCGCTGTATCACCCCGCAGATGGCGAAGTGGGATTTACCACCCATCCCGACCATTTCCAGAGCGCGATCTCCCGTGCCGACGCTCTTCAGGCGGTGACCGTCGCCCGTAAGGACGGCACACTGGCGATCATCGCGCGCGGTGGTGCTCTGCCTGTCAAGGCAATGAGCCCCTCCAAGACCCGTGAGCAGGTGCAACAGGAATACCTGAGCATGTCTGCCGCTGAAAAACAGCGTATTCAGGAACTGTACGGCACGGGCGGCTGACTCTTGAGCCGATAGCCTCTATCCAGCTTCTACCCGTGCCCCATATCCGGGATTTCATTGCCGCGTGCTAGACTCAAAAAATGTACCGCTTGATAGCTGTTTTTATGCTTGCATTGCTACCGTTCCAGTTCAGCTGGTCTGCGGTTGCTACCTATTGCATGCATGAACGCGTTACGACTCAGACACAACACGTGGGGCATCATGAGCACAAGCATGAGGCCAAAAGCGTGGTCGACCACGCAGATAAGAACGGGCAAAACGCCAACCAGTTGGATGCCGATTGCTCGGTTTGCCATGGCGTCGGCGTCGGCGCCCTCGACTTGTCCTATGCCAAGCAAGGCGTCACTCACGACAGTAGTGTGGGTGCCCAGCCCAACGAGCGGTTGGCTTGTGTAACGCCCACTCCCCCTGACCGCCCTCAGTGGTCCGTCCTCGCCTAATCGGCGGGGCATCTCTCCTTCCTTCAGTCATTCGTGTCCGCCCCCACAGGCGGATGTAGTTGCGCGTGTCGCGGCTGTGATGAGTGACGAGTTGCCAGGCAGCTGCACGGTTGCCACCCCGCCGATTCCTTCGTGTTTTCAAACCACTGGAGAATCGGATGTTCAAGGGTATTTACCTTCAAGAAAAGCCGCACGCATGGCGCGGCCGCAAGAAAATCAGGCTCGCAGCTAGTGCGGCGGCCATATTGCTGGCCGCTTCCAGCAGCGCCTTTTCGCAGGGTGTGTCGCAACGCCCTATCGGCGGCGAGGAAGCACCTCTGACTGCCGCAACAGCACCAACTACGCCACTGTCTTTGGCCAGGGCAATTGAATTGGCTTTGGCGGGAAATCCTGAGGTAGCAGCGGCGACGCGCCAGCTGGAGGCAACCGAGGGGCAAGTTCTGCAAGGGCGCGCACGCCCCAATCCAGAGCTCGCCTACTCGCTGGAAGACGCACGCTCCAAAACGCGCACGCAAAGTTGGCAGCTCAACCTCCCCGTGGAATTGGGGGGCAAGCGTGCCGCGCGCACCAAGGCAGCGGAAAAATCCCGCGAGCAGGCGCAAGCCCAGCTCACGGAGCTGAAGGCAACCGTGCGAGCCAACGTGGCTGCCGCCTATTTCGATGTGCTGACGGCGCAAGAGCGCTTGGTGCTCGCCCGGGACAGCGTCGCGCTGGCTAAGTCTTCCACCGATACCGTCGCCAAGCGGGTGGCCGCCGGCAAGGTGTCTCCCGTCGAAGAGTCCAAGGCCAGGGTTGCGGAGGCCGGTGTTCGTGTTGAGCTCGCCCAGGCTGCGAGTGAAGAACGCAACGCCCTGTCCCGTCTATTTGCGCTATTGGGAAAGATCGACGTGCCTTTCACGGTCCTAGAGGGAAAGGCTGGAAACCTCCCCCCTGTACCGAACCTCGCCGATCTTCAGCCTCTCATTTCTTCTTCGCCAGCCGTTGTCCTGGCGAGAATCGAGGTGGATCGGCGTAAGGCATTGACCGACCTGGAACAAAGCAAGCGGGTGCCTGATGTCACCGTCAGTGTTGGCATGCAGCGCAGCAACGAGACGCAGCGAAACGTTCTTCTTTTCGGTGTCTCTGTGCCTCTCCCCGTCTTCGACCGCAACCAGGGCAACCTCCTCGAAGCACTAAAGCTTGAGGACAAAGCGCGTGACGAGTTGCAGGGGGCCACCGTGCGCCTGCATAGCGAAGTGGCGCAGGCCCGGGAGCGACTTGCGACGATCGCTGCAGAGATCCAATCTCTGCAGCAGGACGTGCTTCCGGGGGCAAAGTCAGCTTATGACGCGGCCACCATTGGCTTTGAGAACGGCAAGTTCAATTTCCTGGAGGTGCTCGATGCGCAGCGCACCTACTTCACCGCCAAGTCCCAGTATCTCAAAGCACTTGGCGAGGCTCATCGCGCAGCGGCCGATGTTGATCGCCTGCTCGGCGGCCCCCACGATTCCCGCTTAACCGCACCGCAGAACTGAGAATGACTATGAACACCAGCAAATCCACCATCAGCAAAAAGCACGTGATCGCTATTGCCGTCGTCCTCGCATTGGGGGGCGGGGTGGGAACCTACATCTTGCAGGGCGGCGGCAAGCCCAAAGCCGCGGCCGTAGAGGGAGATGGCCATGGCCACGGCGGCCACACCGAGGCCAAGGGGCACGGTGATGGTGAGCACCATGGCAAGGGCGGGGAAAATGGCCACGACGATGACAAGGGCCATGCGGACGGCGAACACCACGAAAAGAGCGAAGCAAAGGGCGCCCATGGCGGCACCGTCTTCAAAGAAGGGGATTTCAGCTTGGAGGCACTGCTTTCAGAGGACGGCGGCGAGCCTCGGCTGCGCATCTGGCTGTTCGACAAAAACAAAGCTCTGCCCCTGAATGCGGCAACGGTCACAGCAACGGTGACCCGCCCGACTGACGAAAAGCAGAAGCTGACTTTCGCCCAGGAGAAAGACGGCTTGGTCAGCCGCGAGATCGTGGCGGAACCCCACGCGTTCGAGATCGAGATCATTGCGCAGACAGCCACCGAACCCTTCATGTTTGTGATGAGCAAAGAAGAAGGGAAGATTGAACTGACCGACGCCCAGATCAAGGCCGCATCGATCAGCGTGGACACCGCGTCCGCCGCGAACATCAAGACGGCATTGCTGTTGCCCGGGGAGATCCGGCTGAACGAAGACCGCACCTCGCACGTGGTCCCCCGTCTTGCGGGAGTGGTGGAAAGTGTCAGCGCCAACCTTGGCCAGGTCGTCAAGAAGGGGCAGGTGCTGGCCGCCATTGCAAGTCCGACCGCCTCTGAGCAACGCAGCGAACTGCAGACCACTCAGAAGCGCCTGGCACTGGCCAAGACCACCTACGAGCGTGAGAAGAAGCTGTGGGAGCAAAAGGTATCGGCTGAACAGGACTACCTGCAGGCCAAGCAGGCATTGAGCGAAGCAGAGGTGGCTATGGCCAACGCCAATCAGAAACTGAGTGCGCTGGGTCTGTCCACCTCGTCAGTGTCCGGCTTGAATCGCATCGAACTGCGTGCCCCCTTTGACGGCATCGTCATCGAAAAGCACCTGAGTCTCGGCGAGGCCGTGAAGGAAGATGCAGCCGTGTTCACCATCTCGGACCTCAACCAAGTATGGGCGGAGATCAACGTCCCGGCAAAGGATCTGCCATCGGTGCGGGTGGGCGAAAAAGTCACCATCAAAGCGACGGCGTTTGACGCATCCGCCACTGGCACCGTCGCATTTGTGGGGGCACTGATCGGCGAGCAAACCCGCACAGCAAAAGCCCGCGTGGTTCTTGAAAATCCCAAGGGCGCCTGGCGTCCCGGCCTGTTCGTGAACGTCGAAGTTGTGTCCGAAGAAACGGCGGCGCCCGTGACGATCTCGGCTGACGCCGTGCAGAACGTTGGAGACAAGCCCGTTGTCTTCCTCAAGGTCAACGATGGCTTCATTACCCAGCCAGTGAAGCTGGGGCGCAGCGACGGCAAGCGGATCGAGGTCCTTCAAGGCCTCAAGGCCGGAATGCCCTACGCCTCATCGGGGAGCTTCGTCGTGAAATCCGAGCTCGGCAAGGGATCTGCCGAACACACGCACTAATCACGGAGCCCATACATGTTTGAAAAACTCATTCGATTTTCAATCGAACAACGATGGTTGGTGCTACTTGCGGCCCTTGCCATGGCTGCGCTCGGCGTTTTCAGCTATCAAAAGCTGCCCATCGACGCTGTCCCCGACATCACAAACGTACAGGTTCAGATCAACACGCAGGCACCGGGTTACTCGCCGCTGGAAACGGAGCAGCGGGTCACGTACCCCATCGAGACGGTCATGGCCGGCCTGCCGAACCTGGAACAAACCAGGTCGCTTTCACGGTATGGACTGTCGCAGGTAACCGTCATTTTCAAGGACGGCACCGACATCTATTTTGCTCGCCAGCTAGTCAACGAGCGTATCCAGGAGGCGCGGGACAAACTGCCCGTAGGCATCACACCGGCCCTGGGGCCAATATCCACCGGGCTGGGGGAAATCTATCTCTGGACAGTAGAAACAAAAGACGGCGCGAAGAAACCTGATGGGAGTCCCTACACCGCTACGGATCTGCGAGAGATCCAGGATTGGATCATCAAGCCGCAATTGCGAAACGTTCCGGGCGTGACGGAAATTAATTCCATTGGTGGCTTCGCCAAGGAGTATCAGATAGCGCCAATTCCCGAGCGCCTGGCTTCACTGGGCGTGACGCTGCAGGATGTGGTCACTGCTCTGGACCGCAATAACGGTAACGTGGGCGCGGGCTACATAGAAAAGCGCGGCGAACAGTACCTCATTCGAGCACCAGGGCAGGTGAAGTCCTTGGAAGACATCGGCAACGTGATCCTCAGCAGTGCCAACGGCGTGCCCGTGCGCATCCGGGACGTGGCTGAAGTGGGGATTGGTCGGGAGCTGCGAACTGGCGCCGCAACGGACAACGGGCGAGAAGTGGTTCTCGGTACCGTGTTCATGCTGATCGGCGAAAACAGCCGGACCGTCTCGCAGGCCGTGAGCAAGAAGATGGTCGAGGTCAACAAGAGCCTTCCTGAGGGAGTGCATGCGGTGACGGTCTACGACCGTACGGTGCTCGTCGACAAGGCCATCAGTACCGTGAAGAAGAACCTGCTGGAAGGTGCGGTTCTCGTGATCGTGATCCTGTTTCTGTTCCTGGGGAACATCCGCGCAGCGATCATCACGGCAATGGTCATTCCCTTGTCGATGCTCTTCACATTCACGGGCATGGTCCAGTACAAGGTAAGTGCCAACCTGATGAGCCTGGGAGCCCTGGACTTCGGCATCATCATTGATGGAGCGGTCGTGATCGTGGAGAACTGCGTGCGGCGTCTTGCCCATGCGCAGGCGCATCACGGTCGACCGCTGACGCGAGCGGAGCGCTTCCATGAAGTGTTCCTGGCATCCCAGGAGTCGCGCCGTCCCTTGCTGTTCGGACAGTTGATCATCATGGTGGTGTATCTGCCCATCTTCGCGCTCACGGGCGTTGAGGGAAAGATGTTTCACCCGATGGCATTCACTGTTGTCGCCGCCTTGGTGGGGGCAATGATCTTGTCGGTGACCTTCATTCCGGCAGCCGTGGCCCTCTTCATCGGCAATCGGGTCAGCGAGAAGGAGAACTTCCTGCTGGGCCATGCCAAGCGCCTCTACGCCCCGCTGCTCGACCGCGTCATGGCCGCCAAGGCGGTTGTACTGACCATTGCAGCAGTTGCCGTGATCTTGTGCGGGTTGATCGCCACGCGCATGGGCAGTGAATTTGTGCCCAACCTCAATGAAGGCGACTTCGCGATCCAGGCGCTGCGCATTCCGGGCACCAGCCTTTCCCAATCGGTTGCGATGCAGCAGCAGATCGAAAAGACCCTGAAAGCGAAGTTCCCCGAGATCGAACGCATCTTCGCCAGAACCGGCACGGCAGAAATTGCCTCGGATCCCATGCCGCCGAATATCTCGGACGGGTACATCATGCTCAAGCCGATGGACGAATGGCCTGAGCCGCGCAAGACCCGGGACGAACTGCTTGCTGCGATTCAGGAGGTTCTTGGGAAAATTCCCGGCAACAACTATGAGTTCTCTCAACCCATTCAGCTGCGCTTCAACGAGCTGATCTCGGGGGTGCGAAGTGACGTGGCGGTAAAAATCTTCGGCGACGACATGGATGTGCTGAACAAGTCCGCTGAAGAAGTGTCTGCAATGCTGCAGAAGATCCAGGGCTCATCCGAGGTGAAGGTCGAGCAAACGACGGGCCTTCCGATGCTGACGGTGAACATCGACCGTCAGAAGGCCGCGCGCTATGGACTGAACGTTGCTGACATCCAGGATACCGTGGCCACAGCCATCGGCGGGCGCGAGGCTGGCACGATGTTCGAGGGAGATCGTCGATTCGACATCCTTGTTCGTCTCCCCGAGGCCTTGCGCAACGACCTGGAAGGCATGAAACGGCTGCCCATACCGCTGCCACGTTCTGTGAGCGGGACGGAAGCCAGGACGAATTTCATCCCACTGGGTGAAGTCGCCACATTCGAACTTGCGCCCGGCCCCAACCAGGTCAGCCGCGAGAACGGCAAACGACGTATCGTGGTGAGCACCAACGTGCGGGGACGCGATGTGGGTTCCTTTGTAGCGGAGGCCGAGCAAGGCCTGGCGCAAATCAAGATCCCTACGGGCTACTGGACAAGCTGGGGCGGAACCTTCGAGAACCTGCAATCGGCCACGAAGCGCCTGCAGATCGTTGTGCCCGTATCCCTGCTGCTGGTCTTCGTGCTGCTGTTCGCGATGTTTGGGAACGCAAAGGATGGTCTGCTGGTCTTTACCGGCATCCCATTCGCTTTGACGGGTGGCATCCTCGCGCTTTGGCTTCGCGACATTCCAATGTCCATTTCGGCTGCGGTTGGCTTCATCGCGCTTTCCGGCGTGGCGGTGCTCAACGGACTGGTGATGATTTCCTATATCCGTACCTTGAGGGAAGAAGGCATGGGGCTGGATGCCGCGATCCGCGAGGGCGCCTTGACCCGCTTGCGGCCGGTACTCATGACGGCACTTGTTGCCTCGCTGGGCTTCATTCCCATGGCCATCGCTACCGGCACCGGGGCCGAAGTCCAGCGTCCTTTGGCGACGGTGGTGATTGGCGGAATTCTCTCTTCCACACTGCTCACGCTGCTCGTGTTGCCAATTCTCTACCGTCTGGCCCACAGGCCCGATGAGAAAGATGAGGACGTTTCGGCCGAGCCCTCGCACCCGCCGGACGTGACCGCTCCCGTGTAGTTGTGAAAGGTCCCGCGATCAGCGGGACCTTTCATCTCCTTAAACCTTGCTCCGAAGGAACATTAATGAAAATCTCTCAACTCATTCTCGCCCTGGCGGTATCGATCTCAAGCACGGCCATCGCGGCTGACAACCATGGTCACGATGCAAAGCCCATGCACGGAGGCGCTGTTGCCGAAGCAAAGGATGTCGAATACGAATTTGTCGC
Source organism: Comamonas sp. GCA5 (assembly GCF_036541385.1). Classification (NCBI taxonomy): domain Bacteria; kingdom Pseudomonadati; phylum Pseudomonadota; class Betaproteobacteria; order Burkholderiales; family Comamonadaceae; genus Comamonas; species Comamonas sp. GCA5. The sequence continues at coordinate 16,813 of NZ_JAZHFR010000079.1, forward strand.
CACAGCGGACAAGTTGCAGCTTTACATGCGCGACCACGGCATGGGCTGCTGCCGGTCTCGTTGACACCGACCTAAGCTTCTTGAGCTTGCTCGAACTGTACGGGACTGAGATATCCGAGCGTCGAATGCCGACGCGTCGGGTTGTAGAAGCACTCGATGTAA
>NZ_JAZHFR010000007.1:0-80594 GCF_036541385.1 Comamonas sp. GCA5
AATCAGACTGGGCGAAACTTCGGTGCCGTACATCTCTTCGAGGTGGGCCTGTATCTCGCGCACCGTCATGCCACGGGCGTACAGCGAGATGATTTTGTCGTCAAAGCCGGCCCAGCGGGTCTGGTGCTTGGGGATGAGCTGAGGCTCGAAGCTGCCATGGCGGTCGCGGGGTACCTCGATGGGCAGTTCGCCGAAATCGCCCTTGAGGGTCTTCTTGCTCTTGCCGTTGCGGGTGTTGCCAACGGGGTTGGACACTGCTTCGTTGCGTTCGTGGCCCAAGTGTTCGGTCAATTCGGCGTCCAGGGCTCGCTCGACCAGTAGCTTGGTCAACTGTTTGAGCAGGCCGTTCTCGCCGATGAGGTCTTCGGGCCTCTTGTAGTTGGCCAGCAGGCCAGACAGCAGTTCTTCGGGTACGTCGTGTTTCTTGGTGTTCATAGTGTTTACGGACAGGCCGGCTTGCGCCGGCTGTTGATTGGCCGTTTACACAAAATTTTGCACACCCTCGGTCGTGGAAGTGAAGGCCATCGATCATGACCCGATCACGCAGCTTGCGATAAAGCACGTCCCGGCTGTCGTCGCTGATTGTGAAATAGTTGTCACGGCCGGCTGCTGCTGCGGCCTGATCCAGCACACGTAGCAGACGCAGGCTACGTGTGGTCAACGGGACCTTGCGAGCACCAATAACCCCCGCGGTCTTGTGCTCGGTCAGCGTGTAAATCTTTCGCTTCAAGTCCACTGTGCTGCGGCTCATACGCAGAATCTCACCGCTGCGCAGGGCTGTGTGCAAAGACACCCACATCGCCCATGCCGTTTCTTGTGTAGGCGCCAGTGGTGCAGTGCCACGCGTCACGCCTGCAGAACGCAGCATCAAGCGGATCTCTGTCCATGCGCTGGTGCGCTTTCGGGCAAATCCCTTCGCCGGCAGCTTGATGGACTTCCACGGGCTTTCTCCGGCCCACTTCCACTCTCGGATAGCAATCGTCCAGATAGGGCGGAAAAGCTGTGCCTCACGCAGCACAGTGTTGGGAAGCACCGTTTTCAAGCGGGTGTCACGCCACTTGGCCAAGTCGGCTCCGCTGATTTCATGGAACGTTTTGCCTGTGAGCCAGGGGAAATCACGCACCAAAGCATCCAAACGCAGGTTATCTGCGCGCTGTCGATCAGCAGGCTTCTTGCTGACTACCTCTTGCCGGTACTTATCGATCGCTTCTTCCAAAGTGCGCTTGGGATATTGGCCGCGTGCACCTGCCAGGATGGCGGCTTCTTCGGCCACAGCCCAGGCCTGTGCTTCTGCCTTGGTAGGCCGCACGGCGGACTTGCGCACACCCTCGCGCACAACCTCTGCGCGCCAACCAGTCTTGAGCTTTCTGTAGTAGGCCACGGCCCCTCCCCTCTCCAAGAGCATCGTGCGTAATGCGATGCGTAAAACCTGCGTAACGATTGGGTAATTTACGCCGTTTTTAGGTGCTGTTCGGTACGAACAGAGAGGACAGTTTGGGCAAGAAAAAAGCCCGCTTTCAGAGGAGAAAGCGGGCTTGAGTGCTGTTCAGGCTTTTTCAGCCTTGATTGTTCGTGGTGCCCCGGGCCGGAATCGAACCGGCACGCCGTTTTAATAGGCGGCGGATTTTAAGTCCGATGTGTCTACCAATTTCACCACCGGGGCACTGTTGCAAGCCCGCGAGCATAACCGATCTTCTAGCCATGCTTCGGACTGCGCACACATGAAAAAAGGGAAGCTGTTGCTTCCCTTTTTGAATTGGAGCGGGAAATCGGGTTCGAACCGACGACCTATACCTTGGCAAGGTATCGCTCTACCAACTGAGCTATTCCCGCATTTTGGAGGCGCGATCCGGAGTCGAACCGGACTAGACGGATTTGCAATCCGTTGCATAACCGCTTTGCTATCGCGCCTGACCTGGAAGCTTGTTAGAGCCACCTGAACTGGAGCGGGAAATCGGGTTCGAACCGACGACCTATACCTTGGCAAGGTATCGCTCTACCAACTGAGCTATTCCCGCAAATCTTTCAATTACTTGAAAGAGCCAAAAAACTGGAGCGGGAAATCGGGTTCGAACCGACGACCTATACCTTGGCAAGGTATCGCTCTACCAACTGAGCTATTCCCGCGAATCTTTCAATTGCTTGAAAGAGACAAAAACCTGGAGCGGGAAATCGGGTTCGAACCGACGACCTATACCTTGGCAAGGTATCGCTCTACCAACTGAGCTATTCCCGCTTATCAACGAAGCCCTAAATTCTACAACAGAATCTCAAGCACCGATGCGATGGAATGAATTGTAGCGCAATTTTTTGACACTCCAGAAAACAGCGCTACAAAATTTCATCAATGCTTCACCGCTCGCGTCTTCTTGGCCGCAGGCTTGCGCACCACAGACTTGGTGGCAGCCACGCCAGCCGGCGGGACAGCTGCTACGTCCTCATCCAATGCGACGGGCATGCGCTCCAGGGCAACCCTGAGCACCTCATCGATCCAGCGCACAGGAATGATTTCCAGCTCGGTCTTGACGTTCGCAGGTATCTCTTGCAGGTCTTTCACGTTCTCCTGGGGGATGAGGACCGTTTTGATGCCACCGCGCAATGCGGCCAGCAGCTTTTCCTTCAAGCCGCCAATCGCGGTCACTTCCCCTCGCAAAGTGATTTCACCGGTCATTGCCACATCGGCCCGCACCGGAATGCCCGTCAATGCCGACACGAAGGCAGTCGTCATGGCAGCACCTGCGCTGGGACCATCCTTGGGGGTTGCGCCATCGGGCACATGCACATGGATGTCGCGCTTTTCAAAAGCAGCGTCTTCAATCCCTAGCATGCGGGCACGGCTGCGCACCACGGTTCGTGCAGCCTCGACCGACTCTTTCATGACATCGCCCAGCGAGCCCGTACGCAGGATGTTGCCTTTCCCCGGCATGGTAGCCGCCTCAATGGTCAGCAAATCACCCCCCACTTCGGTCCAGGCCAGCCCCACCACCTGCCCCACTTGATTGAGCTGCTCGGCACGTCCGTAGGTGAATTTGTGGACACCCAAATAGTCATCAAGATTTGCCGCCTTGACAATCACCTTGGGCTTGAGCTGCTTCAGCTGCAAGCCCTTGACGACCTTACGGCAGATTTTCGACAGCTCGCGTTCCAAAGAGCGTACCCCCGCTTCACGCGTGTAGTAGCGAACGATGTCACGGATGGCATCGTCCTTGACCTCGAGCTCACCTTCTTTCAGGCCATTGTTGGAGATCTGCTTGGGCAGGAGGTACCGCTTGGCAATATTGAGCTTTTCGTCTTCCGTGTAGCCAGACAGACGAATCACTTCCATGCGATCCAGCAGCGCTGGAGGAATATTCATGGAATTGGACGTTGCCACGAACATCACGTCGCTCAGGTCGAAATTGACCTCCACGTAGTGATCACCAAAGGCATTGTTTTGCTCCGGGTCCAACACCTCCAGCAAAGCGCTGGAGGGGTCCCCGCGGAAGTCCATGCCCAGCTTGTCGATCTCGTCGAGCAGGAACAGCGGATTGCGCGTTCCGACCTTCTCCAAGCTTTGCAAGACCTTGCCGGGCATCGCACCGATGTAGGTCCGGCGGTGCCCACGAATTTCCGCCTCGTCGCGCATGCCGCCCAGGGCCATACGGACATACTTGCGCCCCGTCGCCTTGGCGATCGACTGCCCCAGCGAGGTCTTGCCCACCCCGGGTGGCCCGACCAGGCACAAAATGGGCGCTTTGACCTTGTCCACACGCTGCTGCACGGCAAGATATTCCAGAATGCGATCCTTGACCTTTTCCAGGCCAAAGTGGTCAGCGTTCAGCACCTCTTCAGCATTCGCCAGATCATGCTTGATCTTGGTTTTTTTCGACCAAGGCAAGCCCGTCAACACATCGATGTAGTTGCGCACCACCGTGGCTTCGGCAGACATGGGCGACATCAGCTTGAGCTTCTTGAACTCCGCTTCGGCTTTCTTGCGCGCCTCTGCAGGCATCCTGGCAGCCTTGATCTTCTTCTCGATCTCCTCGAGATCGGCGCCATCCTCGCCCTCCCCCAACTCCTTCTGAATCGCTTTGACCTGCTCGTTCAAATAAAAATCGCGCTGGTTCTTCTCCATCTGGCGCTTTACGCGACCGCGAATCTTCTTATCGACATTCAGGATATCGACTTCGCGCTCCAGTTGCTCGAAGAGATTCTCCAGCCGCTCTTTCACGTTTGCCAGATTCAGAACCAACTGCTTGTGGTCCAGTTTCAAAGGCAAATGCGCCGCAATCGTGTCGGCCAAACGACCCGCATCATCAATCCCGGCAATCGATGTCAGGATTTCAGAGGGAATCTTCTTGTTCAGCTTGACGTACTGATCGAACTGCTGCGACACCGCGCGGCGCAACGCCTCCACTTCACTCGCATCCGCCACAGGCTCGCCAGCATCCATGGGCACACAAGCAGCCACAAAATGCGTCTCCTGATCCTGCACATCCAACAACTTGGCGCGCTGCTGCCCCTCCACCAGCACCTTGACCGTGCCGTCGGGCAGCTTGAGCATTTGCAAAATGGTTGAAATGCTTCCGACCTCGAACAGATCGGAGACTGCGGGCTCATCCTTGGACGCTGTTTTCTGCGCCACCAGCATGATGCGACGATCCGCCTCCATGGCCAGCTCCAGAGCTTTGATGCTCTTGGCACGACCCACAAACAGCGGAATCACCATATGCGGGAACACCACCACATCGCGCAAAGGCAACAGTGGCAGTTGCGCACGCTCGGTGACTGACAACTCCGTTGATCCAGACATGGAACTCCTTACTCGCCAGCGCCGCATTGCGGACGCTGACTAATCAATTGCACTGCTGCAGGCAGCTTGCACCTGCCAGCTTGAGCCACGGCACGAACACCCGTACGCACCAGTAGCTCTATCCGATTTCACTCAAGCTTTCTTCGCGGCTTCTCGGTACACCAGCAAAGGCGTCTTGCCTTCAGCGATGGTGGACTCCTCCACCACCACCTTCTCTACATTTTCAAGATTCGGCAACTCGAACATGGTGCTCAGCAAGGACTGCTCAAGGATGGAGCGCAATCCACGTGCGCCGGTCTTGCGGGCGATCGCCTTGCGCGCAATCGCACCGAGCGCGGCAGGACGCACCTCCAGCTCCACACCCTCCATGGCCAGCAGCTTGCTGAATTGCTTGACCAGCGCATTCTTGGGCTCGGTCAAGATGCGCACCAAAGCTTCTTCGTTCAATTCGGTCAGCGCCGTCACAACCGGCATACGCCCCACGAGCTCAGGGATGATGCCGAACTTGATCAAGTCTTCCGGCTCAATCTCGCGGAACAGCTCGGTCAACGAACGATTGGCCTTGCTGCGCACGGCGGCGCCGAAACCGATCCCCGATGCCTCCGTCCGGTTTTCAATCACTTTCTCCAGGCCTTGGAACGCACCGCCGCAAATGAACAGGATGTTGGTGGTATCAACCTGCAAAAAGTCTTGGTTGGGGTGCTTGCGCCCGCCTTGGGGGGGGACACTGGCCATGGTGCCCTCGATCAGCTTCAGCAATGCTTGCTGTACGCCTTCACCCGACACATCCCGAGTGATGCTGGGGTTGTCGGACTTGCGTGAGATCTTGTCGATTTCATCGATGTAGACGATGCCGCGCTGGGCACGCTCAATGTTGTAGTCGCAGCTTTGCAGCAGCTTCTGAACGATGTTTTCAACGTCCTCACCCACATAGCCCGCCTCGGTCAAGGTCGTTGCATCGGCCATGACGAAAGGCACATCCAACTGCCGCGCCAAGGTTTGCGCGAGCAAGGTCTTGCCCGAACCCGTGGGCCCGATCAGCAAAATATTGCTTTTCGACAACTCCACATCGTCCTTGCCAGCCTTGTCCTTGTGGTTCAGACGCTTGTAGTGGTTATAGACCGCCACCGCCAACGTGCGCTTGGCCTGCTCCTGGTCGATCACATAGTTGTCGAGATTGGCCTTGATTTCTGCAGGCGTAGGCAGATCTCCACGCGCTTCGCGTGGGCTATTGCCCGGCACTTCATCCCGGATGATTTCATTGCACAAATCAATGCATTCATCGCAGATGAAGACGGACGGACCAGCAATCAGCTTTTTGACCTCGTGCTGGCTCTTGCCGCAGAAGGTGCAATAGAGGTTCTTTTCGCTGGATGTGCCTTTTTTCTCGGCCATGGGGGCTACGCCTTGTTTACGTCAATAGAGAGAGGATGATAGCAATGAAAAAACGGCGCTATCCGAAGGGGAAAGCGCCGCCTGCTGCCTAGCAGCGCCGTGTGTTACACGCGCTTTTCGATCACGTTGTCGACCAAGCCATAGTCTTTGGCTTCGTGCGCAGACAGGAAGTAGTCACGTTCGGTGTCGTGCTGGATTTTTTCCAGCGGCTGGCCAGTCTGCTCGGCCAAGAGTTTGTTCAGACGCTCGCGTGTCTTCAGAATTTCGCGGGCATGGATCTCGATTTCCGTTGCCTGACCCTGGGCACCGCCCAACGGCTGGTGGATCATGACTTGCGAGTTGGGCAAGGCAAATCGCTTGCCCTTGGCGCCTGCAGACAGCAAGAAAGCCCCCATGCTGGCAGCCATACCGCAGCACAGCGTGGACACATCGGGCTTGATGAAGTTCATGGTGTCAAAAATCGCCATGCCTGCACTGACCGAACCCCCGGGGCTGTTAATGTAGAAGGAAATATCCTTGTCAGGATTCTCGCTCTCCAGGAACAGCAACTGCGCCACCACCAGATTGGCCGTCTGGTCATTCACCGGACCCACCAAAAAAATCACGCGCTCTTTGAGCAAGCGGGAATAGATGTCATAGGACCGCTCACCACGGCCTGACTGCTCAATCACCATGGGCACCATACCCAAACCTTGCATATCCAATGCGCTCATGTTTTCTCCATACGATGGAACAGAACAAATACTGTAACCAAGAAATGAAATGGGGCCTGCACTCGAAAGCACAAGCCCCGGAATCAGAACTTTTTAGGCCACACCCACCTTCTCAAGGCAGATGTGGCAGCAAGCCAGCTTGATTACGCTTGACCCATCAGTTCTTCAAACGACACAGCCTTGTCGCTGACCTTGGCCTTGCCCAGCACAAATTCGGTCACGTTGTTTTCAATCACAACAGCTTCCACTTCCGCCAGACGTTGGCGATCACCGAAGTACCAACGCACCACCTCTTCAGGCTTCTCATAGGAAGCAGCCAGCTCGTCCACGTGGGCCTTCAGTTGCTCAGGAGTGGCTTCCAGCTTGTTGGTCTTGACCAGTTCAGCGACCACCAAGCCCAGGCGCACACGGCGCTCAGCTTGGGGCAGGAAGATGTCTTCAGGAATTTCCGCCTTGTCCGCATCCTTGATGCCGCGTTGCTTCAGGTCAGCGCGCGCGCCTTCCATCAGACGGGCCACTTCAGCTTGCACAGACGCCTTGGGCAGATCCAGCTCGGCAACCGACACCAGGGCATCCATCACCGCTTGCTTGTTGCGGGCCTGCAGGCGGAACTTCACTTCACGTTCCAGGTTCTTCTTGATGTCTGCGCGCAGAGCTTCCACGCTGCCATCAGCAATGCCCAGCGACTTCACCAGCGCCTCGTTGACTTCGGGCAGGTGTGCAGCTTCCAGCTTGTTCACAGTCACCAGGAAGTCGGCCGTCTTGCCAGCCACATCCTTGCCATGGTAGTCCTCAGGGAAGGCCAGAGGAAAAGTCTTGGACTCGCCCGCCTTCATGCCACGCACAGCGTCTTCAAACTCCTTGAGCATCTGACCTTCGCCCACCAGGAACTGGAAGCCTTCAGCCTTGCCGCCGGCAAATGCTTCGCCATCGATCTTGCCTTCGAAATCCACGGTCACGCGGTCGCCATCCACTGCGGCTTCGTCAGCTGCACGCTGGGCGAAAGTGCGGCGCTGCTTGCGCAGGATGTCCAGGGTCTTCTCGATGGCGGCATCATCCACCTCAGCGGTCAGCTTTTCCACTGCTGCGCCGGCCAAGTCACCGATCTTCACTTCAGGAAACACTTCGAACACGGCTTCGAAATCGGCATGACCTTCGGCAGCGCCTTCCTTTTCGGAAATACGAGGCTGACCTGCCACGCGCAGACCGGTTTCGGCCACAGCCTGGGCAAAAGCTTCGCCCACCTTGTCGTTCAGCACTTCATACTGGACGGAGTAGCCATAACGCTGCGCCACCACATTCATGGGCACCTTGCCAGGACGAAAACCGTCCATCTTCACAGTGCGTGCAACCTTCTTCAGACGCGCTTCAACTTCGGTCTGAATCGCAGCGAGGGGCAGGCTCAGCGTGATTTTGCGCTCAAGCTTCTCGAGAGTTTCAACTGTAACGGCCATGGTGATTCCTAATTCGGGGAAAGTAGTGGACCGAGCCGGCTGCAGTTCACAGCCTGCACCGTATTCCGCATAGTCTCACTGGAATGTGGTGCGCGGGGCGGGACTCGAACCCGCACAGTGTTGCCACCGTCAGGACCTAAACCTGGTGCGTCTACCAATTTCGCCACCCGCGCGGTCTGGATAACAGCGGACCGGCGTACACCGACCCGCGTCATAGGTCAATCGGCGATTTTAACCGCGAAAACTTCGCAGCAGAACGACAGCGCCCATCATTTTTCAGGGAAAAAGTGGACATCCGGGCGTTTGACGCGGAACCACGCCGCATACATTGCCGGCAAGGCGAACAGCGTCAAGACCGTCGCCACGATCAAACCGCCCATGATGGCCACCGCCATCGGGCCCCAGAACACGCTGCGCGACAGCGGGATCATGGCCAGGACCGCAGCGGCGGCCGTCAGCACGATGGGGCGCAAGCGCCGTACTGCGGCTTCCACGATGGCATCCCAGGCCGGTACGCCCCGCTCGCGGTCCGATTCAATCTGATCGATCAGGATGACCGAATTGCGCTGAATCATCCCCATCAGGGCGATCACCCCCAGCAAGGCCACGAAGCCAAACGGGCGGTTCAGCAGCAGCAAGGCGGCCGCCACGCCCGCAATCCCCAGCGGGCCGGTCATGAACACCAGCAAGGCACGGCTGAAGCTGTGCAATTGCAGCATCAGCAAGGTGAACACCAGGAACAGCATGACAGGAATGCCGGCTGCAATCGAGGAAGCGCCCTTGGCACTTTCCTCCACCGCACCAGCCACGACGATGCGGTAGTCCCCCCAGCCTTCCGCAGTCCACTGCACCTGCAAACGGTCCAGCTGCGGCTTCAGCGCCTGTGTCAGCGTCGCGCCCTGCAGCCCCTCGCGGACATCACCCTGCACTGTGATGGCATAGCTGCGCGCATCCCGCCACAACACCCCCGGCTCCCAGGCAAACACCGGCTGGGCAATCTGCAGCAAAGGGATCGACTTGCCCGATGCCGTGGGCACATAGGCCGCGGCCAGGTCCGACAGCGCATCGCGCTCTTCGATCGGCTGGCGCAAGACGATGTTGATGAGCTTGTCGCCCTCTCGATACTGGCCGATCGTGGTGCCCGAGAACATGGTCTGCATGGCCTGGGCAATCGACTGGCTGCTGACACCCAAGGCACGCGCCTTGTCCTGGTCGATCTCGAGGCGCATGGCCTTGACCGACTCGTTCCAGTTGTCGTTGACCCCACGCAGATCGGGGTGCTGCTGCATCACGGACTTCACCCGGTCGGCCAGCACACGCAGCTGCTGCGCATCCGGCCCCACCACCCGGAACTGCACGGGATAGGGCACGGGCGGCCCACTGGGGAGCAGCTTGGCGCGGGACCGCACCTCGGGAAACGCCTGCGCCAGCCCTGCCGGCAAAGCCTGCATCAAACGGTTGCGCGCCGCCAGGTCATCCATCATCACGATGAATTGCGAGACATTGGTTTGCGGGAACACCTGGTCCAGCGGCAGATAGAAACGCGGCACGCCCGAGCCCACCCACACCGTCACGCTCTGCACCCCGGTCTGTGCCCGCAGGAAGGTCTCCATGCGCTGGGCCACCTGCTCGTTGCCGGCAAACGAAGTCCCCTCGGGGAACCAGGCGTCCACCAGGATCTCCGGCCGGTTGGAATCCGGAAAGAACTGTTGCTGCACCCGCGTCATGCCGAACAGCCCCAGGCCAAACACCGCCGCTGTGACCGCGATCGTCAGCCAGCGGTGCGCGACACACCATGTCACCGCCGCGCGAAACCACCCATAGAAGGCACTGTCGAACACCTCGTGCGGATCCTGGGCAAATCCGGCCTGCACCGTCCGCTGCGGCTCCTTGAGGAACAGACTGCCCAGGTAGGGCACGAAATACACCGAGGCCACCCAGCTGATCACCAGCGCGATCACGGTGACCGCAAAGATGGCAAAGGTGTACTCCCCGGTCATGGACTGGGCCATGCCGATCGGCAGGAAGCCGGCCGCCGTGATCAGGGTCCCGGTCAGCATCGGCTTGGCGGTGATGTCATACGCGAAGGTGGCCGAGCGCAGCTTGTCGTAGCCCTCTTCCAGCTTGCGCACCATCATCTCGACCGCAATGATGGCGTCGTCCACCAGCAAGCCCAGGGCGATGATCAGCGAGCCCAGGGACACCTTGTGCAAGCCGATCTTCCAGTACCACATGGCCAGAAAGGTCGCTGCCAGCACCAGGGGAATGGTGACCGCCACCACCAGCCCCGGCCTTGGATCGATGTACCAGCGTCGCCACCACACGGTGGCCTCCGCACGTTTGTGCAGCCCCAGGCTGACAAAGCTCACCGCCAGCACCACCACCACCGCCTCGACCAGCACCTTGATGAACTCGTTGACCGATTCGGTCACTGCCCTCGGCTGGTCCTGGATGTTGACCAGCTCCACCCCGACCGGCAGCTTGGGACCGATCTGCGCCACAGCCTGACGCAGGGCGTGGCCCAGGCCAACAATGTCTCCGCCCTTGGTCATCGAAATGCCCAGGGCGATCACTTCGCGCCCTTCATGACGCACCTTGACACTGGGTGGGTCCTCGTAGCCGCGCGTCACACTGGCAATGTCGCCCAGCTTCAGCAGTACACCGGACGGCGCACGCACCGGCATGGACCGCACCTGCTCCAGCGCATCAAACTGACCGGCCACGCGGATCTGCACCTGTTCCTGCGGCAGTTGCAGCACGCCGGAACCCTCGATGGCGTTTTGCTGGTTCAACTGCCCCACCACCTGGTTGACGTCCAGCCCCATGGGCGCCAGGCGCTTCTGGGACAGCTCGACGAAGATGCGTTCGTTCTGCACGCCGAACAGCTCGACCTTGGCCACATCCTTGACCCGCAGCAGTTGCTGGCGTACGTCGTCGGCAAAGGTCTTCAGTTCGGCGTAGCTGTAGCCTTCGCCCGACAGGCCATAGATCACCCCGTAGACATCCCCGAACTCGTCGTTGAAGAACGGCCCCTGCACCCCCTGCGGCAGGGTGTAGCGCATGTCACCAATCTTCTTGCGCACGGTGTACCAGAGGTTGGCCACATCCTGGGGGCGCGAATTGTCCCGCAGCTGGAAGATGACCTGGGACTCCCCAGGCTTGGAGTAGCTGCTGATCTTGTCGGCGTAGGGCACCTCCTGCAGGGTGCGCTCGATCTTGTCGGTCAGCTGCTCCGCCACCTGCTGGGCCGATGCCCCCGGCCAGTAGGTGCGCACCACCATCGCACGGAAGGTGAACGGCGGGTCCTCATCCTGCCCCAGCTGGAAATAGGCGGCCCCCCCCAACAGCAGGATCACCACCATCAGGTAGCGCGTCAACGGGATGTGCTGCAGCGCCCAGCGCGACAGATTGAAGCCCGGCTTGTCCGGCGTCGGTTGCGGCGCTTGGTCTCGGTCACTCATGCTTGGCTCCAGGCTCAGTGCGCAGCTTCAGGGTGGCGTGGCTGATAGACGCTGACCTTCTGGCCCTGCGTCAACACGTGGGTGCCCGTCACCACCACCTGCATGCCCGGCTCCAGGCCCGAGGCAATCACCACCTCGCTGCCCTCGACGCTGCCCACCTCCACACGCTGCGCTTGCACGGTGGCACTGGCAGGATCGAAGCGCCAGACCATGGACGCACCCTGCTGCTGCCACAACGCCGTGGTCGGCAGCTTCAAGGCGGCCTGGGCTGCTGCCGCCCCGGAATCCATGGACACATAAGCCGTCGCGCCCAGGTCCGGCTGGGGCTGGCCTTGCAGGCCCACCTTCACGCTGTAGGTGCGCGTGACCGGGTCGGCGCTGGCGGCCATCTCGCGCACCGTGGCTGACAGTCTCTCGGCCGTGGACCAGATGCGCACCTGCACCGCCTGTCCGACGGCGATCTGACCGCGCGCACCTTCGGGCACGGCGATCACCGCATCGCGCGGCCCATCGTGGGCCAGTTGCAGCACCGCGGTGCCCGCGGACACCACCTGCCCCGGCTCGGCACTCACCGCCGTGATCACCCCGGCGGCCGGCGCCAGCAACCGGGCATAGCTGCTCTGGTTGCTCTGGGCCGCAGCCTGGGCCTGGGCCTGTTCCAGCTGCGCCTGGGCCGATTGCAGGCTGGCGCGGCGGCGGTCCAGTTCCACCCCGCTGATGAAACCCTTCTCCTTCAGGGCCGAGAAGCGCTGCCAGTCCGCCTGCGCCAGGTCCCGCTGCGTCCGTGCGGCGGCCACCTGGGCCTGCGCGGCCTGGGCGGCCAGCGCATAGTCCTGGCCGTCGATTTCGGCCAGCACCTGCCCCTGGCGCACCACATCGCCCACATTCACGGCACGCCGCACCAGCTTGCCGGCCACCTGAAAGCCCAGGCGCGATTCGGTCTGTGCCCGCACATCCCCGGCATATTCCACCCGGGTCTGCAGTGGACTGGCCCCCACCTCCAGCAACTTCACCGCACGCACCGGCTCGGGCGCCGGCGCCTGGCGCGAACAGGCCGACAAGGTCAACGCCACCAGCGCGACAACGCAAAGGCCCAGGCTGGGCCGCAACCGAAGAGTAGAAACCATGGAGGGGGAAAGATAAGTTACTGACTGACTGGTTAGCAATCTAGGAGAGCCCCCGCAACCTGTCAAGCGACAATCACGGCGTGAACACGCCCGCCCCCTCCTCCAGCCCGCAAGCCGCCCCGGTCACGCACTACGAGAACTTCCCCGTCGCGTCCTGGCTGTGCCCGGCCCCGCTGCGCCAGCCGATTGCCGCGATCTATGCGTTTGCGCGTGCAGCCGACGATCTGGCCGACGAAGGCACGGCCACGCCCGCCCAGCGTTTGCAGCAACTGCAGGCCTACCGCAGCGAACTGCACGCCACGGCCGGCGGCCAGCCACCGGCGCCGCACTGGGCGCACATTTTTGCGCCGCTGCAACACCAGCTGCAGCAGCGGCAACTGCCCGTCGGGCTGCTGGACGACCTGCTCAGCGCCTTCATCCAGGACATCGAGAAGACGCGCGATGGCGCCACCTATGCCGACCGGGAGGCACTGCTGGACTATTGCCGCCGTTCGGCCAATCCGGTGGGCCGCCTGCTGCTGCACCTGTATGGCGTGCACGATGCGCAGGCCCTGGCGCACAGCGACGCCATCTGCACGGCGCTGCAGCTGATCAACTTCTGGCAGGACCTGAGCGAAGACATTCCGCGCCAGCGGCACTACCTGACCGATGCTGACTGCCAACGCTGGGCCGTCACCCGGCAGGAACTGGCACGGCAACAGGTCACCCCGGCCATACAGAAACTCATAGCTGACAACGCAGCATGGGCAAGGGCCAGCATGCAAAAAGGCTTGCCACTTGTGCACCGCCTGCCCGGGCGCATCGGCTGGGAGCTGCGCCTGGTGGTGCAAGGCGGTTTGCGCGTGCTGGACCGGGTGGAAGCACAACAGGGCGCCAGCCTGCACACGCGCCGCACCCTGAGCAAGGCCGACCTGCCGCGCATGCTCTGGCGTGCGCTGTGGATGTGATCGCACGCCCCATGCAAAAGGCCGGTGCATGCACCAGCCTGGAACTTCAGAGGGCTCGTGGCTTTACGCGGCTTCGTTCGCCGATTCGGCCGGCGCCAGCGCAGGCGACGCCAGCGTGCGCTGCCCCTGGTACACCGCAGGCTTGGCCTTGGCCGTGGATGCGCCGGGGCGGCTGTAGCTGCTGATGTACGGCGTGCCCGTGGTGGCGCCAGCTTCCAGCACAAACTGGGCCGACATTTCCGCCATCTGGCGCGCCTGTTCCTGCAGCGCGCTCGAGGCGGCCGAGGTTTCCTCCACCAGGGCCGCGTTCTGCTGGGTCACGTCGTCCAGGTTCGAGACCGCATCGTTGATCTGCGCCAGGCCCTTGGACTGCTCGCGGCTGGCATCGGCAATCTCGTGCACGATGCTGGACACGCGCGCAATGCTCTGCACGATGTCCTCCATGGTCTTGCCGGTGCGGTGCACCTGGTCGCTGCCCAGGCGCACGCGGTTGACCGAGTCGTTGATCAGCACCTTGATTTCCTTGGCCGCCTCGGCCGAACGGCCCGCCAGCGAACGCACCTCGCTGGCCACTACGGCAAAGCCACGGCCTTGTTCACCGGCGCGCGCGGCTTCCACGGCGGCATTCAGCGCCAGGATGTTGGTCTGGAAGGCAATGCTGTCGATGACCCCGATGATGGCCTCGATCTTCTTGGCCGAGGTGTTGATGTCCTCCATGGTCGCCACCACCTGCGACACCATCTCGCCACCACGCTGCGCCACCTTGGTGGCCCCCGAGGCCAGCTCGCTGGCGCGCAAGGCGCTGTCGGCGTTTTGCTGCACCGTGCTCGACAACTCCTCGGTGGCCGAGGCCGTCTGCTGCAGCGAGGCCGCCTGCTGCTCGGTGCGCATCGACAAATCGCCCGTGCCCGCCGCCACCTGGGTCGAGGCGCCGGCAATCGCATCGGCACCGCTGCGCACCTTGTAGATGATGTCGTGCAGGTGCGTGCGCATGTCTTCCATCTGCACCAGCAGTTCGGTGATTTCATCCTTGCCGCTGACCGGCACGCGCTGGGAGATGTCGCCCGCCGCAATCACCTGGGCGGTGTGGTGTGCGGACTTGAAGCCGTGGCTCATGCGGCGCAGCAGCGACACCGACAGCAGCGTGGCCGGCAGACCGCCCAGCAGCACGCACAGCACGAACACCAGGATGCTGAAGTGGTAGCGCTCGGACGCCGCCTGGTAGGCCACGTCCGCCTGCGTGATCTGCAGGCCCTTGAAGGCGCCGACCAGGGCCACCAGCATGTCACCCTCCTCGCGCCCCAGGGTCAGGAAGCGCGACATCTGCTCGCTGCTGAAGTCGCCGTTCTCCATGCTGCGCACAATCTCGCCCAGCTTGGCGTTCCAGGCGTTCTGCGCACGGATGGCCTCCGCGAACATTTCCTTTTCCATGGGCTCGGTGACGATCTTGGCCAGTTGCTGCTGCCACTCCACGCCCTTGTCGAGGTTGTGCCGGATCAGCTCCAAGTGGCTGGACGTGGGGTGGTCGTGCAGGGCCGACAGGGGGTTGTCGGGGGCGTGCTGGAACGACAGCAGGGTCTGCATGCGCATCTGCGACACGCTTTCGTTGATCGAGTCGGCCAGCAAGATGCGCTGCAGCGACTCGTCGTGCAAGGAACGCAGGCTATCCCGAGAGCTCATCAAGCCATACCAACTCATGCCGATGACCACCGCCATCGATGCGAAGTAACCGAAAAAGACCAGCATGTACCGCTGTGTCAGACGCAGGGAATTGAAGCTCGGCATCTCGTATGCTTGTATCAAATTGCAACCCTATGATCTTAGGGGCTTGCCCGAAAAATAAGCACACCCTTCCATTGATGCAGATCAAGCCGCGCACTAATCCAGTACACAGCGCTGCGGCCCTGCCCAAGCATGTGACAATCGCCCGCCATATGAATCCGGAAACCTACGTCCAAGAAAAAGCTGCCGCATCGGGCAGCAGCTTTTATTACGCCTTCCTCTTTCTGCCAGCCAACCGCCGGGCCGCGATCACCGCGTTCTATGCGTTCTGCCGCGAAGTGGACGATGTCGTGGACGAGGTGCAGGACGTGGGCGTGGCCGCCCAGAAGCTGGCCTGGTGGCAGCAGGAAGTCGCCCAGGCCTTTGGCGGCCAGCCCAGCCACCCGGTGACGCAGGCCCTGATGCCGCACGTGGCCGAGTTCGGGATCGAGCAGCGCCACCTGCAGGCGGTGATCGAGGGCTGCCAGATGGACCTGGAGCAGACCCGCTACCTCGACTTTGCCGGCCTGCAGCGCTATTGCCACCTGGTCGCCGGCGTCGTCGGCGAAGTGGCGGCCCGCATCTTCGGCCAGACCGACCCGGCCACCACCGCCTACGCCCACAAGCTGGGCCTGGCCTTCCAGCTCACCAACATCATCCGCGACGTGGGCGAAGACGCCATGCGCGGGCGCATCTACCTGCCCATCAGCGAGCTGCAGCAGTTCGACGTCAAGGCCCACGAGATCACCAAGCGCGAATACTCGGACCGCTTCACGGCCCTGATGCGCTTCCAGGCGCAACGCGCCCACCAGCTCTACGACGAAGCCCTGGCGCTGCTGCCGGCGGCCGACCGCCGCACCCAGAAGCCCGGCCTGATGATGGCCAGCATCTACCGCACGCTGCTGCGCGAGATTGAAGCCGGCCAGTTCCAGGTGCTGCACCAGCGCATCGCCCTGACGCCGCTGCGCAAGCTGTGGCTGGCGTGGAAGATGCAGGCCCTGGGCCGCATGTAAGGGCCATGCCCCAGCCGCAGCGCATCGCCATCGTGGGCGGCGGCTGGGCCGGCATGGCCGCCGCCGTCGCCCTGCAGCAGCAGGGCCACCAGGTGCAGGTCTGGGAAGCCAGCCGCCAGTGGGGCGGCCGTGCGCGCGCCCTGGACATTCCCGCACCCGACGGTGGCCACTGGACGGTCGACAACGGCCAGCACATCCTGATCGGTGCCTACCAGGCCTGCCTGCAACTGCTGCGCACCGTCGGCGTGGAAGCCGCAGCCCTGCAGCGCCTGCCGCTGGATCTGCGCTACGCCGATGGCCAGGGGCTGCACCTGCCCGACTGGGCCCCGCCCTGGGACGCAGCCTGGGGCATTGCCCGCGCCCGCGGCTGGCACTGGCGCGAGAAGCTGGCCCTGCTGCGCACGGCCCAACGCTGGCAGCGCCAGCAGTTCCAGTGCCCGGCCAGCGCCAGCGTGGCCGACCTGTGCCAGGGCCTGCCGGCGCGCCTGCTGCAAGACTTTGTCGATCCCCTGTGCATTTCGGCCTTGAACCTGCCGGCCAGCGCCGCCAGCGGGCAGATCTTCTTGCGGGTGCTGCAGGATGGACTGTTCAGCGGACGAGGCGGCTCCAACCTGCTGATTCCGCGCACCAACCTGTCCACCCTGTTCCCGGCCACGGCCGCCGCCTGGCTGCGCCAGCGCGGTGCCCGGCTGCGCCTGGGCGAGCGCGTGCAGGCCCTCACCCCCCCGACAGACCATGGCGCTGCCTGGCAGGTGGATGGCGAAAGCATGGATGCCGTGGTGCTGGCCACGCCCTGCGCCGAGGCGGCACGCCTGGTGCAGGCCCTGCAGGGGGTGCCCGCACCGCTGTCCGGGCGGACCACCGCCTGGGCCAACTGCGCTCAGGCGCTGCCGCACACGGCGATCGCCACGGTCTATGCCCACACGGCGCAGGGCCCTGGCCTGCCGGCGCCCATGGTGGCCCTGCGCAGCCATGCGGACGCCCCCGCGCAGTTCGCCTTCGACAAGGGACAGTTGGGGGGCCCGGCCGGCCTGCTGGCCCTGGTGGTCAGCGCCAGCCAGGGCGACAAGGCACTGCTGCAGTCGCAGGTGCTGGCGCAGGCCCGCACGCAGCTGCGCCTGCCCGATCTGCAGCCGCTGAAAACCGTGATCGACAAGCGCGCCACCTTTGCCTGCACGCCCGGCGTGCAGCGCCCCGCTGCCGACATCCTGCCGGGGCTGTGGGCCTGCGGCGACTATGTGCAAGGCCCCTACCCCGCGACGCTGGAAGGCGCGGTGCGCAGCGGACTGCAGGCGGCTGCAGCAGTGAACAACTTTCTAAAAACATAGCTGACAGCGCGCAAAGACAAAGCACTTCAGGCCTTTTTTGGCCCAAAGTGCTTGCATCGCATGCGCTGACAGCTATGGTTTAAGAAGCGATCACTTTTCCAGGTACCACTGGATCACGACCTTCGCCAGAAAACCGATGAAGCCCACGGCCAGGCCCAGAAACAGCACAAAGGTGCCGAACTTGCCCGCCTTGGACTGCCAGGCCAGGTGACCAATGATGAACAGCATGAAGAGGATGAAGGCCCCCACGCCGTAGGTCAGGAAAATTCCGAAATTTGTTGTTCTGTAAAACCGAAGATCACAACACAGGTCCTAGAAACCTCACCGCCCTGGCACGCCGTGCGCCGCCTCCCGCAGCGCAAAGTCGGAGGCATCCACCAGATCGCGGTAGGCATGCCAGCTTGCATGGCCCAGCATGGGCATCACAAACACCAACCCCAGCAGCAGCGACGCCAGGCCCAGCAAGGTAAACATCAAAATCAACCCCGCCCACACGGCCATGGGAATGGGGTTTTGCAAAATCACCAACCAGCTAGTGAGCACCGCCTGCGGCAAAGAAACCTTGCGATCCAGCAACAAAGGCATAGAAACCACGCTGGAAGCGAAGATGGGTGCCGCCAGCAGGCTGCCCAGCGCCAGCCACAGATGGAACAGACTGCCATCCGCCGCCAGCACCACGTGCTGCATGAAGTCCAGCGGTGTGGCGATGCGCACGGGGGACATCAGCGTGATCAGCGAGGCAGACACCAGCACCCAGCCCGTGGCCGAGATGGACAGCAAGACGCCGAACTGCACCAGGCACCAGTAGTCGTTGCCGAGCTTGCTGTGCCCCTGTTGCCAATGGGACCAAGTATGCCGCACCAGGCGCCAGCCCACCGGCTCGCCACGCTCCAGGGCACGGCTGATGGCGTACAGGCTGGTGGCCACCACCGGCCCCATGACCAGAAAACCCGACAAGGCGCCGGCCATCAGCCAGAAGCGGTCATGCCCGATCCACAGGATCAACAGGCCGAAAAGCGTCAGGCACAGGCCATGCGCCAAGCTCAGTGCCGGGGCACGGCACATGTCCTTCCAGCCCAGGGCCAGCCAGCCCAGGGGCTGCACCAGGCCAACGGACAGGGGGACGGGCAGATCCATGCTGGGGTTGCGCGACAAAGTGCTGGGCATACGCTGGCTCCTGCGCCCCGCTGGGGGCAAAACCCTCAGGCAGCCAGCATGTCACACAGCGCTTGCAAGCTGGCCACCGTGGTGGGTGGGTGCTCTTTCTCTACCGGCCAATCTAAGCCGCTGCGGTTCAGCCAAACAGCGTGCATACCCGCATCCCGGGCTGCCACGGCATCCAGTTTGGCGTCGTCTCCTACATGCAGCACGGCCGAAGGCGGCACATCGACGGCCGCCGCCGCCAGGTGAAAGATGCGCGCATCGGGCTTGGCAAAGCCGGTGCGCATGACGTTGAAGCTGTCGCGAAAGAAGCGGCCGATCCCGATGTGGTGGATGTCGGCATTGCCATTCGTCACGGCCACCACGGGCCAGCGCCGGGCCAGGAACTCCAGTGCCGGCAAGGCGTCGTCAAACAGCTGCACGCGCTGGCGTTCGGCAAAAAACAGATCAAACGCGGGGGTCGCCAAATCCTCATCGTCGCCGGCCTGGCGCAGCGCCAGCCGGATGGACTCGCGGCGCATGGCACTCAGGTCATGGCGCAGGTCGGGGCGCTCCTGCTCCACGCGTTCGCGGATGGCACGCAGGGCTTTGGGGGTGTCAAACAGTTGTGCGGTCTTGGCTGCACGCTCTTTCAACCATAGCAGCAGCACTTCTTCAGCGCGGTGGATGGTGGGCCAGATCGGCCACAGCGTGTCGTCCAGATCCAGGGTGATGGCGTGGATTTGCGATGGGTCAAGCATGGGCCGAGGTTACTGCAAGCCGCCACACGCAACAGCCCCCGCGGTGCGGAGCCCACCCGGGTTTTGCGACAATCACTGCATGCTCTCACGCTTTGCCCCCGAACCCCAGCTCCCTTCCGGCCAGCCTGAACGCACGGGCGTGCTGCTGTGTAACCTTGGCACCCCCGATGCCGCCACCGCCCCGGCGGTGCGCCGCTACTTGGCGCAATTCCTCAGCGATGACCGCGTGGTGGAAATCCCCAAGCTGCTGTGGTGGCCCATCCTGCACGGCATCATCCTGCGATTGCGCCCCAAGGCCTCGGCCGCCAAGTACGCCACCGTCTGGAACCAGGGCGGCGCCACGGGCTCGCCGCTGCTGTACTTCACCGAGCGCCAGGCCACCCTGCTGCGCGGCTGGCTGGGCGAAGCCGGCGCGAATGTGCTGGTGGCACCGGCCATGCGCTATGGCAATCCGTGCATCCCGGCGCAGCTCGACGCCCTCAAGGCCCAGGGCGCCACCCGCATCCTGATCCTGCCGCTGTACCCCCAGTACTCCGGCACCACCACGGCCAGCGTGTGCGATGCGGTCTACGACTGGGCCAAGACCCAGCGCCACATCCCCGAGCTGCGCTTCGTGCACCGCTACCACGAGCACCCGGGCTACATCGAAGCGCTGGCACAGACCGTGGAGCAGCACTGGCGCGAGAACGGCCGGGCGCAGAAACTGTTCCTGAGCTTCCACGGCGTGCCCGAGCGCACCTGGCAGCTGGGCGACCCCTACCGCGACGAGTGCTATGCCACCGGCCGGCTGCTGGCCGCGCGCCTGGGGCTGGACGACAGCCAGTATGTGCTGACCTTCCAGTCGCGCTTTGGCAAGGCCAAGTGGCTGGAGCCCTACACCGAGCCGACCTTGGTCGAGATGGCCCGCCAGGGCCTGGAGAGCGTGGACATCATGTGCCCCGGCTTCACCAGCGACTGCATCGAGACCCTGGAGGAAATCAACCAGGAAGCGCGCGAAGCCTTTGTGCACGCCGGGGGCAAGGACTACCGCTTCATCCCCTGCCTGAACGACCACGCCACCTGGATGGGTGCGCTGCGCGACGTGGCGCGCCAGCACCTGCAGGGCTGGCCGGTGCAACCGGTGCCCTCCACAGCCCCCCAGGCCTGATGCACCCCAGGCCCCGTGCACGCCAGGGCGGCGGGTGTGCACGCTAATTGCTTGCATGGCGGTACACACTTTCTGTACCCATGACTGCCACACCCCACACCCTGCCCGCCCAGGGCCTTGTCCCGACGCACGAGCAACTGTGCCGCCACCTGCGCCACACCCAGCGGGTGGCCGAACGGGCCATGGCCCTGGGCCACCACCCGTTTGGCGCCATCCTGGTCGGCCCGGACCAGGAGACGGTGTTGATGGAGCAGTGCAACATCGACACCGTCAACCATGCCGAGTCCACCCTGGCGCGCATGGCGGTCACCAACTTCACGCCCGAATTCCTGTGGAGCTGCACGCTCTACACGAACGTCGAACCCTGCTGCATGTGCGCCGGCACGGCCTACTGGGCCAACATCGGCCGCATCGTGTTCGGCATGACCGAGCATGCGCTGCTGCAATGCACCGGCAACCACGGCGAGAACCCGACGATGAGCGTGCCCGCACGCTACATCTTTGACCACTGCCAAAAGCCCGTGGCGCTGATCGGCCCGGTGCCCGAGCTGGCCGCGGAGATCGCCGCCCAGCAGCAGCGCTTCTGGTCCCGCCGCTGACCGCGCACGGTCATCCCGGGCCTGCACCCTGCATGGCACATTCCGACATTTTTTGCAGGGCTGCCGAATTAAGCTGGTGCAGTTGCGGGCCTGTTGCACCGGCGCGGCGCAGGCCAAGCGATTACCCCTAGAATCACGCTCCGAATCCACGGCCTGCACTTTCCTGCAGGCCTTTTGCTGCGCCCCATCCAGCGGCGCCAGCATCTTTCGGTGATTGCTTTTGCCCCCATGGCCTGCGCGCCCTGGGGTTTGGCCTGTTGGGGGCACATGCCCGTGCCCCAGCAAAAAACAGGACAACAACAGCCATGACCTCCCCCTCTTCGACTGCAAGCGGCCAGCCCACGGCCGTCAACAGCTACAGCTGGAAAGCCCTGTGCGGCTCGGCCGTTGGCTACGCCATGGACGGCTTTGACCTGCTGATCCTGGGCTTCATGCTCACAGCGATTTCGGCCGACCTGAACCTCACCCCTGGCCAGGCCGGCTCCCTGGTCACCTGGACCCTGATCGGCGCCGTGTTCGGTGGCATCGTGTTTGGCGCGCTGTCGGACCGCTATGGCCGCATCCGCGTGCTGACCTGGACCATCGTGCTGTTTGCCGTGTTCACCGGGCTGTGCGCCTTCGCCACTGGCTATTGGGACCTGCTGGTCTACCGCACCATCGCCGGCATCGGCCTGGGTGGTGAATTCGGCATCGGCATGGCCCTGGCGGCCGAGGCCTGGCCGGCCCGCCACCGTGCGCGCGTGTCGTCCTATGTGGCCCTGGGCTGGCAGGTGGGCGTGCTGGGCGCCGCCTTGCTGACCCCGCTGCTGCTGCCGCTGATCGGCTGGCGCGGCATGTTCCTGGTCGGCGTGATTCCCGCGCTGGTGGCCTGGTTCATCCGCCACAAGATCCACGAACCCGAAGTCTTTGTGCGCAAGCCCACCGCCCCGCAAGCCTCGCGCTTCGAAGCCTTCCGCCTGCTGGTCAAGGACAAGGCCACCGCCAAGGTCAGCCTGGGCGTGATCGTGCTGACCTCGGTACAGAACTTTGGCTACTACGGCATCATGATCTGGATGCCCAGCTTCCTGTCCAAGCAGCTGGGCTTCAGCCTGACCAAGTCCTCGATGTGGACGGCCGTCACCATCGTCGGGATGATGGCCGGCATCTGGATTTTTGGCCAGCTGGCCGACCGCATCGGCCGCAAGCCCAGCTTCCTGCTGTTCCAGCTGGGCGCCGTCATCATGGTGCTGACCTATGCGCAGCTGTCCGACCCCATCGCCATGCTCTGGGCCGGGGCTGTGCTCGGCATGTTCGTGAACGGCATGATGGGCGGCTATGGGGCCGTGATGAGCGAGGCCTACCCCACCGAGGCCCGCGCCACAGCACAGAACGTGCTGTTCAACATCGGCCGCGGCGTTGGCGGTCTGGGGCCGGTGGTGGTGGGGGCGGTGGCCATGGGCTACGGCTTCCAGATGGCGATCGCCTTGCTGGCCGCCATCTATGTGATCGACATGATTGCCACGGCACTGCTGATCCCCGAGCTCAAGGGCAAGGAACTGCACTAAGCCCAGCAATGCCCCACCTGCGGCACCACCCCACAAAAAAAGGGCATCCTCGGATGCCCTTTTTTCATCGGCGGCGGGTCGCCCCAGCCATCAATCGGCCTTGATGTTGGCGGCCTTGACCACCTTGCCCCACAGGTCCCAGTCGCGCTTGACCATGGCCCCCAGGGCCTTGCTGTCCATGAAGTCGGCCGTGGCCCCCTGGTCCAGCGCCTTTTTCTGGAACGCCGGTTCGTTGAGCATGGCGCGCACATCGCCTTCCAGCTTGCGCACGATGGCCTCGGGCGTCTTGGCCGGCGCAAACAGCGCAAACCAAGAGGTGGCATTCACCCCGGGCAGACCGGCTTCGGCCGTAGTGGGCACCGACGCCAGGCTGGGCAGGCGCGCCTTGCTGGTCACGGCCAGCACCTTCAGCTTGCCGGCCTGGATGTGGGGCATGAAGGGCGGCGCCGTGCCGAAGGTCAGGTCCACCTGGCCGCCCAGCAGGTCCTGCAGCGCCGGGCCAGTGCCCTTGTAGGGCACGTGCACCATCTGGATGCCGGCGGCCTGCTCCAGCTGCACGCCAGTGACGTGCTGCAGCGAGCCGTTGCCCGAGGAGGCGTAGTTCAGCTTCATCGGGTGGGCCTTGGCATAGGCCACCAGCTCCTGCAGGGTGTTGACCGGCAGGTCCCCACGCACCACCACGATCTGCGGGGCCGACAGCACGTTGGCCACGGGCACAAAATCGTCACGTTCCCAGCTGGACTTGCCCAGGTGGGGCGAGATCACGTGGAAGCCCGAGTACTGCATCAGCAGGGTGTAGCCATCGGCCTCGGCGCGCTTGACCTGCGCGGTCGCGATGTTGCCGTTGCCACCGCCCTTGTTTTCGACCACCAGGGTCTGGCCCAGCATGGGGCCCAGGGCCTGGGCGGTCATGCGGGCGGCCAGGTCGGTGGTGCCGCCTGCCGCGGCCGGCACGACCATGGTGATCGGTTTGTGGGGGTAGGCCGTCTGTGCCAGGGCTGTGCCAGCCACGGTCGTGGCCAGTACCGAGGCCAGCGCCAGGCGTCCAAATTGCTTGCGAGTCATCGACATGGTTTCATCTCCTTCTTTGTTGTCATACGCCGGGACAGGGGTGACCTGCCCGGGCTGCTAGCGCGCCATAGCCCGGGCGCGAATTTCTGGCAGGGACACCGGTGCCGGGTGCAACTGGTGCGCCGGCCCGGCCTTGACGATGGGGCTGGGGATATCGTGGCCCAGCAAGGCCGGCAGCCCGGCAGCGATCTGCGTCAGTGCCGCCAGGTCCACCCCGGTGTCATAGCCCATCAGTTGCAGGGCATGCACCAGCTCCTCGGTGCAGGCGTTGCCGCTGGCCCCGGGGGCATAGGGGCAACCGCCCAGGCCACCGACCGAGGCATCGAAACGGTCGGCCCCGGCGTCGATGGCGGCCAGCACATTGGCCAGCGCCATGCCCCGCGTGTCGTGGAAATGCAGGGTCAGCGTGGTGGCCGGCCAGCGCGCCTTGAAGGCCTGGACCATGGCATGCACCTGGCGCGGATGGGCCATGCCCGTGGTGTCGCACAAGGTGATGCCCTGCACGCCAGCCGCCACAAAGCGCTGCACCCAGGCGAACACCTCGTCCACCGGCACATCGCCCTCCATCGGGCAGCCAAAGCTGCACGACAGCGACACATTGACAGCCACCCCCGCCTGCTGGGCGGTGGCGATCACGGCCTGCAGCCCGGCCCAGGACTGCTCGCGCAGCATGCGCAGGTTGCACAGGTTGTGGGTTTCGCTGGCCGACATGACCAGGTTCAACTCGTCGGCGCCGGCGGCAATCGCGCGCTCCGCGCCCTTGACGTTGGGCACCAGGCAGGTCAGCACGGTGCCCGGGCGGCGCGTGGTGCGGGCCAGCACCTCCTGTGCATCGGCCAGCGCCGGGATCGCCTGTGGCGAGACAAAGGCGGTCACCTCCACCTTGGCCATGCCGGTGGCCACCAGCGCATTGACCAGCGCGATCTTGTGCGCCGTGGGCACGAACACCGACTCCATCTGCAGGCCATCGCGCGGCCCGACCTCCTGGATAAACAGGCGTCGCCCGGCCCCTTGCCACACGCTGGGGGCGCTCATTCGATCACCCCCTGGCTGCGCAGTTGCGCAATCTGTGCGGCGTTCAGGCCCATGCCGGCCAGCACGGCATCCGTGTCATCGCCCAGGTGCGGTGCACTGCTGCGCACCGTGCCCGGGGTGGCCGACAGCTTGGGCACAACGCCCGGCACCTCCACGGTGTAGCCGTCGCGCGTGGCTTGCTGCAGGATCATGTCGCGCGCCCGGTAGTGCGGGTCTTCGCAGATGTCCTTGGCGGTGTAGACCCGGCCAGCCGGCACACGGGCCTGGGCCAAGACGTCCAACACCTCGGTGATGCTGCGGCTGCGGGTCCAGTCGCCGATGGCGGCATCGATCTCCTGCACCCGCGCCACCCGGCCTGCGTTGTTGGCCAGGTCGGGGGACTGGCCCAGGTCCTCGCGGCCAATCGCCTGCATCAGGCGCTTGAAGATGCTGTCGCCATTGCCGGCCACCAGCACCCAGCCGTCGGCGCAGGGGTAGGCATTCGACGGTGCAATCCCCGGCAGGGCGCTGCCGGCGGACTCGCGCACGGCACCGAAGGCACTGTACTCGGGCACCAGGCTTTCCATGACGTTGAACACCGCCTCGTGCAGGGCCACGTCGATCACCTGGCCCTGGCCGCCGTTGACCTTGCGGTGGTACAGCGCCGTCAGCACGCCGATCGTGCCGTGCAGCGCGGCCAGCGTATCGCCGATGGACACGCCGACACGCACCGGCACCCGCCCGGGCTCGCCGGTCAGGTGGCGCAGGCCACCCATGGCCTCGCCCACCACGCCAAAGCCCGGCAGGTCACGGTAGGGCCCGGTCTGGCCATAGCCGGAAATGCGCAGGATCACCAGCCCGGGGTTGATGGCATGCAGCGCCTCGGGCGACATGCCCCAGCCCTCGAGCGTGCCGGGGCGGAAGTTCTCGATCAGCACGTCGGCTTCGCGCAGCAGCTGGCGCGCCAGGTCCTGGCCCTGCGGCTGGCGCAGGTCCAACGCCACCGACTTCTTGTTGCGCGACTGCACCTGCCACCATACGGAGGTGCCGTCCTTGATCATGCGCCAGTTGCGCAAGGGATCGCCCGCGCCGGGCGCCTCGATCTTGATGACCTCGGCGCCGAATTCGCCCAAGGTCTTGCCGGCAAACGGGCCGGCAATCAGTTGCCCCATCTCCACCACGCGCACCCCGGCCAGGGCGCCTGGCTGGAGGGTGGTGGGGGCCATCGTGCTGTCTTGCATCTGCTTTCTCCGTGCTGGCAGCCCCGCACCGTGTGCGGGCTGCCGTCGCATGATGCAAAAGTCCAGGCCCGGCGCAAAACGCTGATTGGCGAAGCTGCCATCGCATTTTGGCAAAGCAACACTCCATACTGGTAATTACCCTTAATAGAAATCACCATATAAGCCACCTGCAATGCCCATACAGCAAAGCAAAATGTAGGAATGCGCCTAGACCCCACCTCCCTGCGTCTGTTTGTGGCCGTGATGGAAGAGCAGGCCATCGCCCGGGCTGCCGCGCGCGAGCACATCGCCACCTCGGCCGCCAGCCGCCGCCTGGCCGAGCTGGAAAACCAGCTCAAGGTGCGCCTGTTCGAGCGCAGCAACCGCGGCATCGCCCCCACCCCGGCGGCCTACACCCTGCTGGACCTGGCGCGCAGCGTGCTGGGCGAGATGGACGGTATCGCCCGCCAGATGCGCGAGTACGGCAGCGGCATGCGCGGCCACGTGCGCATGGTGGCCAACATCTCGGCCATCACGCAGTTCCTGCCGGCCCAGCTCAAGGGCTTTCTGGCCCAGCACCCCGAGGTGCAGGTCCACCTGCAGGAAAAGATCTCCACCGACATCGCCCTGGCCGTGGCCCAGAACACGGCGGACTTCGGCATCCTCAACGCCGGGCGCTACGGCGGCGAGCTGACCTACATGCCCTACCGCCGGGACGAGCTGATCCTGATCGCCCCCCAGGGCCACCCGCTGACGGCCCAGACCCGCGTGCGCATGCGCGAAGCGCTGGCCTACGACTTTGTGGGCGCCCACACCGGCAGCGCCATCAACGGCGTGCTGACCCGCAGCGCGGCGCAGCTGGACCTGCCGCTCAAGCTGCGCATCCAGGTGACCAGCTACGACGCGCTGTGCCTGATGGTCGCCGCCGGCCTGGGCGTGGGCGTGCTGCCGCGCCAGAGCGCGGCGCTCTACCAGGGCAGCCTGCCGATCCAGGCCCTGCGCCTGGACGAGCCCTGGGCCCAGCGCGAACTGGTGCTGTGCCTGCGCCATTACGCCTCGCTGCCGCCGGTGGCGCGGGCGCTGGTGGACCACCTGGTCGCACCGGCTGCGGGCGCACCGAAGGGGCCCAGCCTTATTCCCTGACGGCATAAGTTTGAAAGCGATGGTTCGTTCAAGCATCCTGTCGCTGCCACGACAATAGGGCCCTTCGTCACTTACGTGGGTGTCTGCTGCGCCAGGCACACATGCCATGACCTCTTCCAAGCTGATTGCCTTCTCCCTGTGCCTGGGTGCCAGCGGCTGGGCGCTGGCCGCTGAGCCACTGCTCACCCCCCAAGCCCTGTCGCCCCTGCTGCAACAACCCGGCGTGCGCGTGATCGACATCCGCGACCCCAAAGCCTTTGCCGCCCAGCACATTCCCGGCGCCGTGAACGCGCCCTACGGCCAGTGGCGCGGCCCGGCCACCAACCCGGGCGAACTGCCCGACCACGACAAGCTGGTCGCCCTGGTACAAAAACTGGGACTGACCGCCGCCACCCATGCCGTGGTGGTCTCCACCGGCAAGGACGCCACCGACTTCGGCGCCATGGCCCGCGTGTACTGGACGCTCAAGTCCCTGGGGCTGACCGAGCTGTCCATCGTCAACGGCGGCATGCAGGCCTGGCAGCAGGCCCAGTTGCCGCTGTCGACCACCCCGGTACAGGTGGCGCCCAGCACCTACGCTCCCACGTTCGATGCCACCTGGCTGTCGACGCGCGAGGACGTGCAGCAAAGCCTCAAGCTGAGCAACGCCGTGCTGGTCGATTCGCGCCCCGACGCTTTCTACCAGGGCAAGACCCAGGCGCCCGCCGCCAAGCTGGCCGGCACCCTGCCCGGCGCCGTGCAGTTGGACTTCAACCAGTGGTTCGAGCCCAAGACCGCACTGTTCGTCGACAAGGCCAAGGCCCAGGCGATTGCCGCACAGATCCAGGTGCCCAGCGGCCAGGGCGCCGTGGCCTTTTGCAACACCGGCCACTGGGCTGCGACCGACTGGTTCGGCATGAGCGAAGTGGCCGGCATGCCGCATGTCAAGCTGTACGCCGGCTCCATGGTCGACTGGACCCAGCAGCCCGATTACCCGGCCCTGCAGAACGCCCCCGGCCGTGGCGAGCAGCTGATGCGCGCCACCCAGCAGTGGTGGCAACGCAAGTTCAACTGATCCCACACTACATAAAAAGAGAGCAGTTAGCGCTGACTGAACAAGCACTTCCGGCATCAATCAGCGGAAAGTGCAAGCGGAACGCGCGCTGACCGCTCCTGTTTTTCAAGAGAGGCTGTCTTCGAATGAAGCGATTACCCTTGGCCATCCTCATGGCCGTGTTCTTTGGCTGGCTGCTGTGGTCGGTGTCCGTGCGCCAGGCCGCACTGTTTGCCGTCGGCATCGGCCTGGGCGCCGTGCTGGCTGGCAAGCGCTTTGGCTTCACCACCGGCTGGCGCCTGCTGGTCGAGGACAAGGACCCGTCCGGCGTCTTCGGCCAGCTGCTGCTGGCCCTGGCCGCCATCCTGGCCATGCCCCTGCTGGGCCACTTCCCCGAGCTGACGGCCGCCCTGGGCCCGCCCAGCGTGAGCCTGATCGTCGGCGCCTTCGTCTTCGGCCTGTGCATGCAGATTGCCGACGGCTGCGGCAGCGGCACGCTGTACAAGGCCGGCCTGGGCATCCCCATGAACGCCGCCATCCTGCCCGTGTTTGCCATCGGCAGCTTCCTGGGCAGCCTGCACCTGGGCTGGTGGCTGGACCTGGGCCGTGCCCAGCCCGTGGGCCTCGTGAGTGCCTGGGGCTGGCCCACCGCCCTGCTGGCCACCCTGGCCGGCCTGGCCGCCGTGGCCGCCGGCGTGAGCGCGTACTGCAAGCGCGCCAACCACCGTGCCGGGCGTGAGTACAAGCCGCTGTTCGTGCGCAAATGGGTGGTCGGCGCCGTGCTGCTGGCCGTGCTGGCCACGCTGAACCTGGTCATCGCCGGCCAGCCCTGGGGCGTGGTCTACGGCTTTGGCCTGTGGGCCGCCAAGGTCGCCAACGCCACCGGCGCGGTCGACGTGGGCAGCAGCTGGTTCTGGAGCCAGCCCGGCAACGCCCTGCGCCTGCAGGAGACGGTGCTGCTGGACGTGACCAGCATCACCAACATCGGCATCCTGGCCGGTGCCCTGTGGATCAGCGCCGGCACACCGGCCAGCGCCAAGCCGTTGACGGGCACGCAATGGGCCGTGGCCCTGGTCGCTGGCCTGGTGCTGGGCTACAGCTCGCGCCTGGCCTTTGGCTGCAACGTGGGGGCCATGTTCTCGGGCATCTCCACGGGCTCCATCCACGGCTGGATCTGGGTGCCACTGGCGTTTGCCGGCACCATCTTCGGCCTGCGCATCCGCCGCCATTTCGGCTTCTGACCCCGGAGGACAAGACCATGAGCCAATCGACCGTGCTGCGCACTGCGTTCTGGGTGATCCTGGTGGCCTTTCTGGCCTGGGACTACACCCACTCCCAACCCGTGGACCTGCGCTTCGAAGCCCCGCTGATCGCGGCCGGCTCCGGCGTTGCCGTGCAAGGCGGCCACTGCTCCATGCCGGATTGAACGCCGCACGCCCACCCTGCCCAAGGCCGCTGCATGCGGCCTTTTTTCATGCCGCAATAGCACAACAGACCGGGGCCGTCGATGCCGGCACCACAGGGTGCCACCTGGTGGGCACCTCCGGCTCCGGCCAGCAAGACCTTGTATACAGCAGGGTCTTAACCGTATTTCAACCATGCCGCCACACCATCGCCAATTTCGATTTCACACCCCGCGCAAAAGAAGACGGAAATGCCCAGCCCGTGCGCGCCAGCGGATATAAGCGAAAAGTTACAAATAGGAGCACCCCGGGCGCGGCAGCGCGTGCGTTGCGTCATGTGAGCGTCTCCTCATCCATTAACAATCTGCCACAATTTGTCACACAGAACCCGCAGGGCACAGTCTTTGCATCAGGTTCCATGGTGCACATCAAGGAATGTGCAGTTTCTGGAAGACCTTGGTTAGGAACACGTAAGCAATGAGAAATATGAGTATTCGGGGCAAGCTGTGGTCACTCGTCGCGGGCCTTTTGCTGCTGACAGCGGCCATGACCGGCATGCTGGGCTATCAGCTCTTCAAGAGCAATCAACACCTGTCCAGCATCTACAAGGACCAGGTGGCCCCCATGCAGTACCTCAAGCTGATCTCGGACGGCTATGGCATCAAGCTGGTGGAAATCACCAACAAGGTCTACAACCAGCAGATCCTGGCCGATTCGGGCAAGGAACAACTGGCCGAAGTGAAGAAGAACGCCGAGGCCGCCTGGCAGGCCTACCTGCCCTCGGTGGTCACCCCCGAGGAAAAGGAACTGGCCGACCGCGTGGGCGTGCTGCTGGATGCCATCACCCCGCGCATTGACGACGTGCTGCGCCTGTTCGAGCGCCAGGACCACGACTCGCTGGGCTCCTTCATCGAATACCGCCTGTTCCCCAGCGTGAGCCCTCTGGCCGCGGCCTTGCAGCAGCTGTCGGCGATGCAGGAAGAGCAGGCCCAGAGCGCCTACAACGAGGCCCAGTCCAGCCTGCGCCAGGCCGTGATTGCCGCCGGCGTGACGGCCGCCATCGTGCTGGTGCTGGCCCTGGCCGGCGCCACACTGCTGATCCGCACCATCACCCGCAGCCTGGACCGCGCCGTGCAAGTGGCCGAGACCGTGGCCCAGGGCGATCTGAGCTCCAGCATCCAGGTCACGTCCAAGGACGAGCTGGGCCGCCTGATGCTGGCCCTGCAGACCATGAACGGCAACCTGATCGGCATCGTGAACCGCATCCGTGAAAGCAGCGAATCGATTGCCACCGGCTCCAACCAGATCTCCACCGGCAACAACGACCTGTCGCAGCGCACCGAAGAGCAGGCCAGCAACCTGCAGCAGACCGCCGCCAGCATGGAAGAGCTGACCTCCACCGTGCGCCACAACACCGACAACGCCCAGCAAGCCACCCAGCTGGCGCGCAGCGCGGCACAAAGCGCCAACGCCGGCGGCCAAGCCATGGAGCAGGTCACCCAGACCATGGAAACCATCGCGGCCAGCTCGCGCAAGATTGCCGACATCATCGGCGTGATCGACGGCATCGCCTTCCAGACCAACATCCTGGCGCTGAACGCCGCGGTGGAAGCTGCGCGTGCTGGCGAACAAGGCCGTGGCTTTGCCGTGGTGGCCGGCGAGGTGCGTTCCCTGGCCGGCCGCAGCGCCGAAGCCGCCAAGGAAATCAAGCAGCTGATCCAGCAAAGCGTGAACCAGGTCAACGAAGGCACGCGCCTGGTGGACACCACGGGCCAGACCATCAACGAGGTCGTTCGCCAGGTGCAAAGCGTGGCCACGCTGATCCAGGAAATCAGCAACGCCAGCAACGAGCAAAGCCAGGGCACCAGCCAGGTCAGCGATGCGATTGCCCAGCTGGACCAGGTGACCCAGCAGAACGCCGCCCTGGTCGAGGAAAGCGCCGCCGCCGCCAGCAGCCTGAACATGCAGGCGGCCGAGCTGAACCAGCTGGTGGCCGTCTTCAAGACCGGCACCGGCACCTCGGCGCGCTTCGCGGCTGTGGCGCCCAAGCTGGCCCCCGCCGGCAGCGCGGCCCCTGCCCGTCAGGTGGCTGCCACTTCGCAGGCTGGCAACGAGCCCGCCCTGCTGAACTGAGCCCCGGCACAGTCCAGCCTTTCCCGCACGGCCACCCGGCTGTGCGGGCCTCCGCCCCACCCGCCACCCCTGCCGTGTTGCGCAGGCACCGCGCCCACCAGGCCACAGCGTGCGCGCAGCTTCAGCACCCAAAGTGCCAATGACGCTGGTGCAGCCAGCGCTGACAGCTCTCAATTTCAAAGCACATCCGGCCGCTGCTGTGCACGCACCGCTGGCGGCATAAGCA
Source organism: Comamonas sp. GCA5 (assembly GCF_036541385.1). Classification (NCBI taxonomy): domain Bacteria; kingdom Pseudomonadati; phylum Pseudomonadota; class Betaproteobacteria; order Burkholderiales; family Comamonadaceae; genus Comamonas; species Comamonas sp. GCA5. The sequence goes on from NZ_JAZHFR010000007.1 coordinate 32,426, forward strand.
CATCACGGATGCGTAGTTGGCGCCGCCAGGGTTCTTCTCCACAATCGTTGCACCTTCTACAACGATTGAACCCGGAGACCCTTGTCATGCGCATTGAAACCCTGGCCGTCCATGCCGGCTACAGCCCCGACCCCACCACCAAGGCCGTGGCCGTGCCCATCTACCAGACGGTGGCCTATGCCTTCGACAGCGCGCAGCATGGCGCCGACCTGTTCGACCTGAAGGTGCCGGGCAACATCTACACCCGCATCATGAACCCCACCACCGACGTGCTGGAAAAGCGCGTCGCGGCGCTGGAAGGCGGGATTGCCGCGCTGGCTGTGGCCTCGGGCATGGCGGCCATCACCGCCGCCATCCAGACCCTGGCCGAAGCGGGCGACAACATCGTCAGCGCCAGCACGCTCTACGGCGGTACCTACAACCTGTTTGCCCACACCTTCCCGCAGCAGGGCATCGAGGTGCGCTTTGCCGATCCGCGCGACCCAGCCAGCTTCGGCGCGCTGATCGACGCCAAGACCAAGGCGGTGTTCATCGAGTCCATCGGCAACCCGCTGGGCAATGTCACCGACATCCGCGCGCTGGCCGATGTGGCCCATGCGCATGGCGTGCCACTGATCGTGGACAACACCGTGCCCAGCCCCTACCTGCTGCGCCCGTTTGAATTTGGTGCCGACATCGTCGTGCACTCGCTGACCAAGTACCTGGGCGGCCACGGCACCAGCGTGGGCGGCGCCATCGTGGACAGCGGCAAGTTCCCCTGGGCCGAGCACAAGGCCCGCTTCAAGCGCCTGAACGAGCCCGACGTCAGCTACCACGGCGTGGTCTACACCGAAGCCCTGGGCCCTGCGGCCTTCATCGGCCGCGCGCGCGTGGTGCCTCTGCGCAACATGGGCGCGGCCATCTCGCCGCAAAACGCCTTCCAAATCCTGCAAGGCATTGAAACCCTGGCCCTGCGCATGGACCGCATCTGCGAGAACACGCAGAAGATTGCCGAAACCCTGCAAAACCACCCCAAGGTGGAATGGGTGCGCTATGCGGGCCTGAAGGACCACCCCGACCACGCCATCGTGCAAAAGCAATCGGGCGGCCGCGCCTCGGGCATCCTGTCGTTCACTCTCAAGGGCGCAGAAGGCCGCGCGGCCGGTGCGCGTTTCCTCGATGCCCTGCAGCTGTTCACCCGCCTGGTGAACATTGGCGATGCCAAGTCGCTGGCCACGCACCCGGCCTCCACCACCCACCGCCAGCTGGACGCGGCCGAACTGGCCAAGGCCGGTGTGACCGAAGGCATGGTGCGCCTGTCCGTGGGCATCGAGCACATCGACGACCTGCTGGCCGACCTGGACCAGGCCCTGGCCCAGGTCTGAGGACTGGGGCTCAGGCCCCAGGCACCTGTGCAGGGCCCTTGGCCTGTGCGCAGGTGGGCGGCGGCAGGCATTGCGCCAGGATGAGCTCCTTGAGCCGCTCTGCCGCCGGGGGCAGCGCATGGCCGCGCGGCCAGATCATGTTCAGGTGCGTGCGCAGCTTGGCATCGGCCAGCGGCACCAGCACAGGCAGGCCCTGCATGCCCAACTGGGCAAAGCTGTCGGGAGCAAAGGCCACGCCCAGGCCTTTTTGCACCATCAGCAGCATGGGCAAGGTCTCCACCCCCCAGTAGGCCACTTCCGGCGTGAACCCGGCTTCCTGGCAGGCGCGCAGCAGCATGTCCGAAATGCCGGTGCCCAGCAGCGAGCTGTGCAGCAAAAAGCGCTCTGCGCGCAACGCCCCCAAGGCAATCTGGGCCTGCCCGCACAAGGGATGCTGCGGCGGCAAGGCCACCCGCAAGGGTTCGTTCATCACCTCCTGGTTCTGCAGCTCCGGCGCCGCAAACTGGCTGCGGCAGATGACCAGGTCCAGGCTGCGCTCGCGCAGACGCTGGAGCAGGTAGCCGGTTTCCCCCTCGTGCACATGGACCGTGATCTTCATCGCACTGGCCAGCAATTGCTCCATCACGCGCGGCATGATGAACAGGCTGGCCGCCGTGGCGCAGCCAATGTGCACCGTGCCCCTGCTGGCCTGGCACTGTAGGTGTCGCCGATGGCCTTGCGCCGGCGCATCTGTGACCTGTGGGTGAGCGGTTTGCGCCTGATGGCCCACGCCCTGCTGGAATCAATCTAGTGCCGCACAGTTGCAGGCATAAAAAAACCGCTGCCATGGCAGCGGTTGGAAGCCCTTGGAGAGAGCTGGAAATTTAGAAGCGGTAGCCGACGCCCACGCCAAGCAGGATGGGATCGATCTTGAACTTGCCGATGCCGTTGTTGATGGTCGTGTCGATATACACCTTCTTCACGTCGAAGTTCAGCGACCAGTTCTTGTCCAGCGCATAGTCAAAACCGACTTGCAGAGCACCGCCCCAGCTGTTGCGCTTCACATCCAGACCGGCGGGCAGGTCAACATTCGAGAAGCGTGTGTAGTTGATACCAGCACCCACGTAAGGCTTGAAAGCACCAAAGTTGGTGAAGTGGTACTGGGCCATCAGGCTGGGAGGCAGGTGCTTCAGCGAACCAATCTTGGCGCCATTCAGTCGCACGTCCTGCTTTTGAGGGTAGGTCAGGACCAGTTCAGCGGCGAAGTTGGGGGTGAAGTAGTAGCTGATGTCCAGCTCAGGAATCACCTTGTCGTTGATGCTAACGCCAGCAGCACCGGCAGCACCGCCGTTATCGCTTTCCAGGTGCACAGCGCGCACGCGCACTTGCCACTTGCCATCTTGCTGCTGCGCCATGGCAGCACCGGAAGTCATTGCACACAGAGCGGCCACGGCCAGCAGAGTCTTTTTCATAGTAGGTGTTTGGTCAAAGTCCGGGGACAACCCCCGTGACAGCCATTGCATCACTGCGCCCCACCCTGGGGTTTGCCTTAGGTCAACCCGGTCACCAGCGCGATTTCAGAGTTTGCTGAAATGTTGGAATTGAGCAACAAACCCTGCCACCCCGCTTCCATCGCCCATGCACGGTGCCCCAGGGACTAGTGCGCGTCCGCGGTGCCGCGCAGGCGCTGCACCGCTTGCACCAGCACCACGATCACCCCGCCAATGAAGGCGCCCACCCCCACATGGACCAGCAGCGGCACCAGCAAGGCCACGACGCCACCCAGCGGGGCAATGCTGGCATCCAGCCAGGCCTGGATCGGCCGCAGGCCGTGCACCAGCAGGCTGCCTCCCACCAGGAACATGGCCGCCGTGCCCACGATCGACAGGCCCTTCATCAGCCAGGGGGTGAAAGCAATCAGGCCGCGGCCCAGGGTCTGCAGGCTGGCACGGTCCTTGGACATCCAGGCATTGCCGACATCGTCCATGCGCACAATGCAAGCCACCAGGCCATACACGAACACGGTGATGGCCAAGGACACCGCCACCAGCACGCTGAACTGCTTGACCAGCGGTTCGTTGGCCACGGTGCTCAACGCAATCGCCAGGATTTCGGCCGAGAGGATGAAGTCCGTGCGGATGGCACCCTTGATCTTTTGCTGCTCATAGTCCGCGGCGTCCATGCCACGCTGCTTGGCCTCGCGCACCGACGACTGCGCCACGCCCTGGGCCTGTGCTTCCTGGGCCTCCTGCACGGGATCGTGGCCGTTGCGGCGCTGGTGCAGGGTGTGCAGGATCTTCTCCACCCCCTCGAAGCACAGGAAGGCACCGCCCACCATCAACAACGGGGTGATCAGCCAGGGCATGAAGGCGCTGATCAGCAGGAAAGCCGGCACCAGGATCACCTTGTTGAGCAACGACCCCTTGGCCACGCCCCAGACCACGGGCAGCTCACGGTGGGTGCGCACGCCGGTCACCTGCTCGGCGTTCAGGGCCAGGTCATCGCCCAGCACGCCCGCGGTCTTCTGCATGGCCACCTTGGTCATGCCCGCTACGTCGTCGGCCATGGCGGCCGATTTGCGCGCGGCCACCTTGCTCATCAGGGCCACGTCGTCCAACACGGCAGCAATGTCATCCAGCAGCATCAACAGTCCAGCACCGGCCATCTCGACTCCTTGGTGAATGTCCGCCGCACGCTTGCTTGCGCGGCATGACGTGAATCTTCAAAACATGGCAGCCGCCCCGCCACAGCCAGGCGGCTGCGGGACTCAGGGCTTGTCGTAATACGCCTGGGCCGCGTCGCTCAGCAGGTTGGGGTGCATGCTGACCGCATACGGCAGGCCCAGGAAGTTGCGCCAGCCGCCCCGGTCGGCCTCGGTGAGCTTGCCGTCCTTGTTGACGTCCAGCGCCACCGGCGCCACGCCGTAGAAGCTGCCGCCCACGCCGTCCAGCTTGAGCTTGTCGCCCTTCTTGTCCGTGCTGAGCACGCGGCCACTGGCGGCATCCACGGCCACCAGCGGTTCACCGACAAAGCCTTCGCGGACCACGTACACCTCGGTATAGCCCTGACCAGCCCAGCGCTTGTCGACCAGCAGGTCGGGCCGCGCCAGCAGATTGGCCACCTCGGCCGCGCAGGCGCCCGTGCGGCACAGCACGGCCACCGGCGCATCCTTGTACGGCAGCACCGCCTGCACGGCCTGCCAGAAGTCCGCCGCGCTGACGCGCACCTCGGTGCCCGGCACCGCGCCATAGCGGCATTGGCTGCCATCGTCCGAACGGATCTGCGCCTCGGCCGCCCCAAACGGGTGGGGCTGGCACTGCTGGTACAGGCGTGGAAACGGCAGGTGGCGCGCCCCTCGGGGTGACCCAGGCGGTATTCCGTGGCATCGCGCACATCGATCAGCGCCATGCGCTGGCTGGCCGGCAATTGCGTGCCCACATAGGCCCGGGCCGCGCTGATGTCACCCGCGTAATGGCGCACGGGGGCGTACAGGGGCTGCGCCGGTGCCGCCTTGGTCACGGGGGTGGTGGCCGTGCTCTTGCCGCCGCCATACCAGCCTTGGACATAGGCACAGCCCGAAGTGAGCAGCACGGACGACAAGGCCAAGGCCTTCAGGACCCAGGAAGAAGAGGTTTGCATACACATGGTGAAAGAAGAACCCGCGGGCACGAAGACTGCGCCTGCGCTGTGGCCGCCATCATAGAGGGGCGCCGGGGCTGCACCACCGCATCGCCGCTGTGGACATGGCTGGGCCTGCACCAGGTCGTCACCCCGTGCTGCGCCGCCGGCAGTCCACCCACCGATGTATTGGCAGGCATGCTGGCCCTGCTGCGCTGGCTGGGTCCGGTGTTGCCCAGGTTGCAATTTAAAAAAGAGAGCAGCTTGCGCTGCCCCAATCTGCTGTTCAACGCCATTCAGGCTTGAAGTGCTTGAATGACCAGCACAGCACGCTCTCTTTTTGATGCAGTGTCCATAAAAAAAGGCCCTGCCTGCGCAGAGCCTTGTGTGCCAAGCGCGCAAGCTGCCTAGCAGCTTGCGGTGGCCATCAACCCAACCACTTGCGGGCGTTGCGCCAGACGCGCATCCAGGGGCTGAAGGCGGACTTGTCGCCCGAGGTCCAGCTCATCTGCACGTTGCGGAACACGCGCTCGGGGTGGGGCATCATGGCCGTGAAGCGGCCATCGGCCGTGGTCACCGCCGTCAGGCCACCGGCCGAGCCGTTGGGGTTGAACGGATACTGCTCGGTCGGCTGGCCGTGGTTGTCCACATAGCGCATGGCCTTCACGACTTGGTCTGCATTTCCACGGAACTGGAAGTTGGCATAGCCCTCACCGTGTGCCACGGCGATCGGCAGGCGCGAACCGGCCATGCCCTGCAGGAAGATGGAGGGCGACTCCAGCACTTCCACCATGGACAGGCGCGCCTCGAAGCGGTTGCTCTGGTTTTGCGTGAAGCGTGGCCAGTCCTGCGCGCCGGGGATGATGTCGGCCAGCTCGGCAAACATCTGGCAGCCGTTGCACACGCCCAGGCCGAAGGTGTCCTGGCGGCCAAAGAAGGCCTGGAACTGCTCGGACAGGCGGTCGTTGAAGGTGATGGAACGCGCCCAGCCAATGCCCGCACCCAGGGTGTCGCCGTAGCTGAAGCCGCCACAGGCGACCACACCGGCAAAGTTCTTCAACTCTGCGCGGCCGGCCTGCAAGTCGCTCATGTGCACGTCCACCGTATCAAAGCCGGCTTCGGTGAAGGCGTAGGCCATTTCCACGTGCGAGTTCACGCCCTGCTCGCGCAGCACGGCCACGCGGGGCTTGGCGGCCACGTTGATGAAGGGCGCCGCCACGTTGTCCTGGGGGTCGAACGTCAGGTGCACGTGCATGCCGGGGTCGGTGGGCTCACCGGCGGCGGCGTGTTCGCTGTCGGCACACACGGGGTTGTCGCGCTGCTGGCAGATCTTCCAGCTCACGGCGTCCCAGACCTGGTGCAGGTCGCTTAATGTCGCGCCAAACACCTTTTGTGCATCGCGCCAGACCTGCAGCTCGCCCTTGCCGGCGTCCACGGGGGACGATGCGGGGCGGGTCTTGCCGATGGTGTGGCTGCACTGGATCAGGCCGTGCTCGCGCAGCACGTGCATGACTTCGGCGCGGTCTTCGGTCTTGATCTGCAGCACCACGCCCAGCTCTTCGTTGAACAGCGCGCGCAGCGTCAGGTCCTCGCGGCGGCCGGCCACCTGCTTGCCCCAGTTCTTGCCCTCGCCGCTGTCCATGCGGCTGTCGCTGATGCCGTCGCCTTCGGTGATCAGCATGTCCACGTTCAGCGCCACGCCCACATGGCCGGCAAAGGCCATCTCGGCCACGGTGGCCAGCAGGCCGCCGTCGCCCTTGTCGTGGTAGGCCAGGATCAGGCCCTTGGCACGCAGTGCGTTGACCGCATCGACCAGAGCGATCAGGTCTTTGGCATCGTCCAGATCGGGCGTCTCGTTGCCCGACTGGTTCAGCACCTGGCCGATGATGGAGCCGCCCATGCGCATCTTGCCGCGGCCCAGGTCAATCAGCACCAGGGTGCTGTCCTCCACCTCGGCGTCCAGCTGCGGGGTCAGCGTGGTGCGTACGTCGTCAATCGCGGCAAAGCCAGTGATGATCAGGCTCACGGGCGAGGTGACCTTCTTGGTCTGGCCGTCCTCGCTCCACTGCGTGCGCATGGACAGGCTGTCCTTGCCCACGGGGATCGAGATGTTCAGCGCGGGGCACAGCTCCATGCCCACGGCCTTGACGGTGGCGTACAGCGCGGCGTCTTCGCCGGCTTCACCGCAGGCGGCCATCCAGTTGGCCGACATCTTGACCTTGGGCAGTTCGATGGGCGCGGCCAGCATGTTGGTGATGGCTTCGGCCACGGCCATGCGGCCCGAGGCCGGGGCGTTGATGGCCGCCAGCGGTGTGCGCTCGCCCATGGCCATGGCTTCACCCTTGAAGCCCTGGTAGTCGGCCAGGGTCACGGCCACGTCGGCCACCGGCACCTGCCAGGGGCCGACCATCTGGTCGCGGTGGGTCAGGCCGCCCACGGCGCGGTCGCCGATGGTGATCAAAAAGCGCTTGGACGCCACGGTGGGGTGGGCCAGCACGTCGATCACGGCCTGCTCCAGCGCCACGCCGGTCAGGTCCATGGCGGGCAGCGTGCGCTCCAAGCTGGTCACGTCCTTGTGCATCTTGGGCGGCTTGCCCAGCAGCACGTTCATGGGCATGTCCACGGGGAACTTCTGGTCGCCGGACTCGACCGCTGTGTCTTCCAGCACCAGCTGGCGCTCTTCGGTGGCCACACCGATCACGGCGAACGGGCAGCGCTCGCGCTCGCAGAAGGCGGTGAACTGGGCCAGCGATTCGGGCGCGATGGCCAGCACGTAGCGCTCTTGCGATTCGTTGGACCAGATTTCCTTGGGCGACAGGCCCGACTCTTCCAGCTTGACGGCGCGCAGGTCAAAGCGCGCGCCACGGCCGGCGTCGTTGGTCAGTTCGGGGAAAGCGTTGGAGATACCGCCGGCACCCACGTCGTGGATGGCCAGGATGGGGTTCTCGGTGCCTTGCGCCCAGCAGTGGTTGATGACTTCCTGCGCCCGGCGCTCGATCTCAGGGTTGCCGCGCTGCACCGAGTCGAAGTCCAGTTCCGCCGCGTTCGTGCCCGAAGCCATGGAGCTGGCTGCACCGCCGCCCATGCCAATGCGCATGCCGGGGCCGCCCAGCTGGATCAGCAACGTGCCAGCGGGGAATTCGATCTTCTTGGTCAGCTCGGCGTCGATCACGCCCAGGCCGCCGGCGATCATGATGGGCTTGTGGTAGCCGCGGGTGATGTCGCCGACCTGCTGTTCGTACTCGCGGAAATAGCCGGTCAGGTTGGGACGGCCAAACTCGTTGTTGAACGCCGCGCCACCCAGGGGGCCTTCGATCATGATCTGCAGCGGGCTGGCAATGTGCTCGGGCTTGCCGACTTCGCTGCCCCACAGCTTGGAGACGGTGAAGCCGGTCAGGCCGGCCTTGGGCTTGGAGCCACGGCCGGTCGCGCCTTCGTCACGGATTTCGCCGCCGGCGCGGTCGAGGCACCGGGGAAGGGCGAGATGGCCGTGGGGTGGTTGTGCGTCTCCACCTTCATCAGCACATGGTGGGTGGCCGTCTTCTTTTGATAGCTGGGAGCGCTGACCGCGCCTGCCTTGGCATCGAATTGGGCCACGAAGCGCTCGACCGCATGGCCTTCCATGATGGAGGCGTTGTCGGAGTACGCCACCACGGTGTGCTGGGGCGAGACGGCTTCGGTGTTGCGAATCATGCCGAACAACGACTTGTCCTGCTCCACGCCGTCGATGGTGAACTTGGCGTTGAAGATCTTGTGGCGGCAGTGCTCGGAGTTGGCCTGCGCAAACATCATCAGTTCCACGTCCGTGGGGTTGCGCTTCAGGTCGTGGAAAGCCTTGACCAGGTACTCGATCTCGTCGTCGGCCAGGGCCAGGCCCCACTGCTTGTTCGCGGTTTCCAGCGCCGTGCGGCCACCGCCCAGCACGTCCACAAACTCCATGGGCTGGGCCTGCAGGGTGGAGAACAACTGCTCGGCTTCGGCACGGGTGGCGAAGACCGATTCGGTCATGCGGTCGTGCAGCAAGGCCGCGATCTGCGCGGTCTGCGCTTGCGACAGCTCAGGCTTGCCGCCCAACAGGCCGGACTTCACCTCCACGCGGTACTCGGTCATGCGTTCAACGCGGAACACCTCCAGGCCGCAGTTGCGCGCGATGTCGGTGGCCTTGGAGGCCCAGGGCGAGATGGTGCCCAGGCGCGGGGTCACGACCAGGGCCACACCGTCGCTGCCGCCGACATACGGGTCGCCATACGTCAACAAGGCCGCCAGACGCTGCGCTTGCTCGGCAGTCGGGGCGGCCTCGGTGGCGACCAGGTGCACAAATCGGGCGCTGATGCCCGTGATCTTGGGGTGGATGGCGACCAGATCGGTCAGGAGTTGCTGGGCGCGGAACGAGCTCAGGGCGTTTCCACCCTCAAACTGAGTCAAATGCAAGGTCACGAGGCGGCCTGTTTATGTGAAGGCTGGTCAAAAGCGTCCCGCCCTGAGGACAAGCACCAAGGCAGGGACGCTGAATTGAGAGAGTTGCGATTTTACCGGGTCGAATACCCTATATATGGAAAGCAATATGAGCAGGGGGAATAGACACAGGCTTTGCACACAATCGCCAACACCCTGCTAGCAACTTCCCCAAGCGGGCCTGTGCCGCCACCGAAAGCCGGCCGATGGAATAATCCAGGGCATGAGCATCACCATCAAAACCCCGCAAGACATCGAGCGCATGCGCATTGCAGGCCGACTGGCTTCGGAAGTGCTGGACTACATCACCCCCCACATCAAGCCCGGCATCACCACCGCAGAGATCGACCGCCTGGGTGCCGAGTGCATGGCCCAGCAGGGCACCCGGTCCGCCACCATCGGCTACCAGCCCCCGGGCTACCCGCCCTACCCCGGCCACCTGTGCACCTCGCCCAACCACGTGGTGTGCCACGGCATCCCGAACGACAAGCCGCTGAAGAAGGGCGACATCATCAACGTGGACGTCACCGTCATCACCGAAGACGGCTGGTACGGCGACAACAGCCGCATGTTCATGATCGGCGAAGGCACCATCGCCGGCAAGCGCCTGTCCAAGCTGACCTTTGAAGCCATGTGGCTGGGCATCCAGCAGGTCAAGCCCGGCGCCACGCTGGGCGACATCGGCCACGCCATCCAGACCTACGCCGAAAAGCACAACCTGTCGGTGGTGCGCGAATACTGCGGCCACGGCATCGGCCAGAAATTCCACGAAGAGCCCCAGGTGCTGCACTACGGCAAGCCCGGCACGGGCACGGTGCTGGAAGAAGGCATGGTCTTCACCATCGAGCCCATGCTGAACCTGGGCAAGCGCGAGGTGAAGGAACTGGGCAACGACGGCTGGACCATCATCACCAAGGACCGCAGCCTGTCGGCCCAGTGGGAGCTGATGCTGGCCGTGACCAAGACCGGCTACGACATCCTGACCTGGTCCGAGGGCTCGCCCACGCCGCCCGACTTCATCACCGGCATCCGCACCTGATGCGGCACCAGCCCTGACGCCCTGTGACAAGGCAGTCCCGCTGCAGGCGGACTGCCTTTTTTCATGGCGGGATCGTGCACACTCGGGTTCCAGGTCCATGCCGCCGCCACGCCTTGCATATTTCTTGCTTGCCTGTGGTCCAGTTTTTGCCTGACAGGTCTTTCTTGCCATGAACATCGAACTCGGCGCCCTGCGCACTGCCTACCGCCAGGACAAGGCGGCCCTCACCGACGCCTTGCGCACCCCTGCCAGCAGCACCCGGGGCATCCGCAGCGTGCTGCAAAAGCTCTCGCGGCTGACCGACCAGCACCTGTGTGCCATCCGCGCGGCCAGCGGGCTGCCGGCCGAGGTGGCCCTGGTGGCCGTGGGCGGCTATGGCCGCGAGCAGTTGTTCCCCGCCTCCGACGTGGACGTGCTGTTGCTGCTGCCCGGCCACAGCACCGAGGGGCACGCCCCGCTGAAGGAGGACCTGGAGCGCTTCATCGGCGCCTGCTGGGATGCGGGCCTGGAAATCGGCTCCAGCGTGCGCACCATCAGCGAATGCGTGGCCGAGGCCCGGAACGACGTGACCGTGCAGACCTCGCTGCTGGAAGCCCGGCTGATCGACGGCGATGCGGCACTGTTTGCCGAATTCCAGCGCCAGTACCGCGCCTCGCTCAACCCCAAGGCCTTCTTCACCGCCAAGACGCTGGAACTGCGCCAGCGCCACATCAAGCACGAGGGCACACCCTATTCGCTGGAGCCCAACTGCAAGGAGTCACCCGGCGGCCTGCGCGACCTGCACACCATCCTGTGGGTGGCGCAAGCGGCCGGCCTGGGCAGCAACTGGCGCGAGCTGGCGGCCAGCGGCATTGCCACCGAGTTCGAGGCCACGCAGCTGGAGCGCAACGAGGCCACGCTGAGCCTGATCCGTGCCAAGCTGCACGCCCTGTCGGGCCGGCACGAGGACCGGCTGATCTTCGATTTGCAGACCGCCGTGGCCGAGTCCTTCGGCATCCAGAGCCACACGCCCGTGGGCGAGACCATGCCCGTGCGCGCCAGCGAGGTGCTGATGCGCCGCTACTACTGGGCGGCCAAGGCAGTGATGCAGCTGCAGCAGATCCTGCTGCTGAACATCGAGGAGCACCTGTACCCGAACAACGCCGAGCTCAAGCGCATCGACGACCGCTTCTTCGACAAGGACGGACTGATCGAGGTGGCCAGCGACGACCTGTACCAGAAGGACCCGCAGGCCATCCTGGCGACCTTTCTGACCTACCAGAAATCGCCCGGCCTGCGCGACCTGTCGGCGCGCACGCTGCGTGCCCTGTACAGCGCGCGCGACCTGATGGACAACACCTTCCGCCAGGACCCGGTGAACCGCGACACCTTCATGCAGATCCTGCAGGAGCCGCGCGGCCAGACCCATGCCTTCCGGCTGATGAACGCCACCTCGGTGCTGGGGCGCTACCTGTGGTCCTTCCGCCGCATCGTGGGCCAGATGCAGCACGACCTGTTCCACGTCTACACCGTGGACCAGCACACGCTGATGGTGCTGCGCAACATGCGGCGCTTCTTCATGGCCGAGCACGTGCACGAGTACCCGCTGTGCTCGCAACTGGCCAGCGGCTGGGACAAGCCCTGGCTGCTGTACCTGGCGGCGCTGTTCCACGACATCGGCAAGGGCCGCGGCGGCGACCACTCCGAGATCGGCGCCATCGAGGTGCGGCGCTTCGCCCGCCAGCACAACATGGCCGCCGAGGACGCCGAGCTGGTCGAATTCCTGGTGCGCGAGCACCTGCAGATGAGCACCGTGGCGCAAAAGCAGGACACCAGCGACCCGGACGTGATCCGCGCCTTTGCCGACCGCGTGGGCACCGAGCGCCGCCTGACGGCGCTGTACCTGCTGACCGTGGCCGACATCCGCGGCACCAGCCCCAAGGTCTGGAACGCCTGGAAGGGCAAGCTGCTGGAAGACCTGTACCACGCCACGCTGCGCGTGCTGGGTGGGCGCGCCCCGATGCCGCCGCCCTGGTGGAGGCGCGCAAGCGCGAGGCCCAGGTGGCCCTGGCCCTGACAGCCCAGCCCTACGAGTCGCACAAGGCGCTGTGGGACACGCTGGATGTGAGCTACTTCATGCGCCACGAGCCGGCCGACATCGCCTGGCATGCGCGCCAGCTGTCGCGCCACGTGGGCAGCCCCGTGCCCGTGGTGCGCGCGCGCCAGTCCCTGGTGGGCGAAGGCGTGCAGGTGCTGGTGTACGCCCCGGACCAGTCCGACCTGTTCGCCCGCATCTGCGGCTACTTCGACAACGCCGGCCTGATGGTGGTGGACGCCCGCATCCACACGGCGCGCAATGGCTATGCGCTGGACACCTTCCAGATCGCCTCCGAGCAGCTGCAGATGCACTACCGCGAGCTGACGACGCTGATCGAAAACGGCCTGCCCCAGGCCATCCTCAGCAAGGAGCCGCTGCCCGAGCCCGGCAAGCGCCGCCTGTCGCGGCGCGTGCGCAGCTTCCCCATGGTGCCGCGCGTCACGCTCACGCCGGACGACAAGGCGCAGAGCTGGCTGCTCAACATCTCGGCCAGCGACCGCGCCGGCCTGCTGTATTCCGTGGCGCGCATCCTGGCGGCGCACGGCCTGAGCGTGCAACTGGCCAAGGTCTCCACCCTGGGCGAGCGCGTGGAAGACAGCTTCCTGGTGCAAGGCCCGCGGCTGAACAGCAATGCCCAGCAGCTGCTGATCGAAACCCAGCTGGTGCAGATGCTGCAGGAGTGAGCCACGGCCTGCACGCGGTCCGAAGAAAAAAAGAGCGCCTGGCGCAGGCTTGACAAGGATTTCAGAGGATTTTGACTCTGAAAGCCTTGCAGGACCTGCGCCAGGCGCTCTGTTCGTGGAAGTGACTCCACTGGCACCGGACCCCTGCCGCCCCGTGCGCCACACCGCTCAATAGTGCGGTGGCAGCTCGTCGCGCAGGTTGCGCGGCGCGCCCTGCCCGCCTTCCGGCACCTGCTGGCGCAGTTGCCGCACTTCGTTGATCAGCGCGTCGATTTGCTGCTGCTGGCGATAGATGGTCATGTTCAGTTGCTCCAACAGATCGTCGGTGTAGCTGGCCTTGACCTCCAGGTCCATGATGCGCGCCTCCAGCGCCTCGGGCGTGGGCTGCTCGCTCATGCCCGCAGCGCCTTGGCCAGGCGTGCCACGCCTTCGCGGATCTTGTCCTCGTCCGCCGTCGCGAACGACAGGCGGAAGGTGGACAGGTCGGGGTGCTGGCTGAAGAACGGGGCCCCCGGCACAAAGGCCACGCCCTGCGCGATGGCCTGCTTGGCCAGCACGTTGGCATCGGCCAGCGCACCGTGCGCGCCGGTCAGGCGCACCCACAGGAACAGGCCGCCCTGCGGTTCGGTGAATGCCACGGCATCGCCCAGCTCGCTGCGCAGCGCCGCCATCATGGTCTGGGCACGCTGGGCGTAGACCTTGCGCACCTTGGCCAGCGTGGCGGGCATGTGGCCGGCCAGCAGGTAGTGCGCCGCGGTGGCCTGGGCAAAGGTGCTGGTGTGGGCATCGCTGAACTGCTTGCACATCACGGCCTTGGCCAGCAGCTCGGGCGGGGCGATCAGCCAGCCGATGCGCAGGCCGGGGCTGAGCACCTTGGACAGCGAGCCGCAGTGCGCCAGCCAGTCGCGGCTGCCGGGCACCTCGCTGGACAGCGCCAGCAGGCTGGCGGGCGGGGGGGCATCGAAGTACAGGTCGCCATACGGGTCGTCCTCGACCACCAGGGTCTGGTACTTCACGGCCAGCTCCAGCACGCGCTGACGGCGCTCCAGGCTCAGCGTGGCGCCGCTGGGATTGCCGAAGGTGGGGATCAGGTAGACCAGCTTGGGCTGGTGCTCGGCGATCAGCTTTTCCAGCTCGTCCACGATCACGCCCTGGCTGTCGATGGGCGCGCTGATCACTTCGGCGCCGTACAGGCGGAAGCACTGGATGGTGGCCAGGAAGGTCGGGCCTTCGACGATCACCTTGTCGCCGGGCGAGATCATGCACTTGCCCAGCAGGTCCAGCGCCTGCTGGCTGCCCGTGGTCACAACCAGGTTGTCGGCGTACACGTCCTTGGCGCCCTTGGCCGCGGTGAAGGCGGCCAGCTGTTCGCGCAGCGGCATGAAGCCTTCGGTCGCACCGTACTGCAGGGCCAGGCCGGCGTCCTGGGCCAGGGCCTTCTGGGATGCGTCCTGGATGCCCGCCACGTCGAACATGGCGCTGTCGGGAAAGCCCCCGGCAAAACTGATGATCCCGGGCTTGCCCAGCAGCTTGAATAATTCACGGATCGCGGATGTTTCTACGTTGTCCAAACGTTGTGCAAACTGCATGGAGCATGTCCTCTCGGTAAAAATCCAGTGCCTGGTGCCGGGGCTGTGCACCAGGCCGGCAGCGGCCTGCCGCCTATGCGCTGCATTATCGCGCCTGCCACAGGCCGCACCGCGCCATGGCCGGCCACCACCGCCCGGCGCTTGAAGGAAAATCCGCAGCTGCCATCCCCACCGAGCGCCATGAAAAAATCCGAAATCGTTCCCTTCTTCACCCTGCTGCGCGACGCCAACCCCAGCCCGCAGACTGAGCTGGAATACACCACCGTCTTCGAGCTGCTGGCGGCCGTGCTGCTGTCGGCCCAGGCCACGGACGTGGGCGTCAACAAGGCCACGCGCAAGCTGTTTCCGGTGGCCAACACGCCGCAGGCCATCCTGGACCTGGGCCTGGAGGGGCTGGAGGGCTACATCAAGACCATCGGCCTGTACCGCAGCAAGGCCAAGCACCTGATGGCCGCCTGCCGCATCCTGGTTGACCAGCATGGCGGCCAGGTGCCCGCCACGCGCGAAGCCCTGGAGGCCCTGCCCGGCGTGGGCCGCAAGACGGCCAACGTGGTCCTGAACGTGGCCTTCGGCCAGCCGACGATGGCGGTGGACACGCACATCTTCCGCGTCAGCAACCGCACCGGTCTGGCCCCCGGCAAGACCCCGCTGGAGGTGGAAAAACAGCTGCTCAAGCGGGTGCCGGACGAATTTGCCGTGGACTCGCACCACTGGCTGATCCTGCTGGGACGCTACGTCTGCCAGGCGCGCAAGCCCAAGTGCTGGGAATGCCTGGTCGCGGCGCACTGCGACTTCAAACCCAAGACCGCCGCGCCCACCGGACGCGCCTAGGCCCGGGCCCGCAACGCCTGAACGCCCTCCGCACCACGGGCCCAGTGCTGCGGGTCCAGCCCATGAAAAAAGCCCCGCACAGCGGGGCTTGGAGGGGTCGACGGCAGGCCGTTCAGTGGGCCGCGAAATCGTGGCGTTGCACGGCACGGCGGGCCGCCCAGTACTGCAGCGCACGCGGCACGATCAGCACCAGCAGCACGATCACCACCAGCGTCAGCGACATGGGGCGCTGCAGGAAGATCCAGAAGCTGCCCTCGCCGATCGACACGGCGTTGCGCATCTGCGCTTCGGCCAGCGGGCCCAGGATCATGCCGACCACCACGGGGGCCGTGGGGAAGTCGAAGCGGCGCATCAGCACACCCAGCAGACCGATGCCATACAGCAGGAACAGGTCGAACGTGCTCTGGCGCATGCCATAGGCACCGACGGTGGCGAAAATCAGAATCCCGGCGTACAGCTGGGGGCGGGGAATCTTCAGCAGCTTCACCCACAGGCCCACCATGGGCAGGTTCAGCACCAGCAGCATCAGGTTGCCGATGTACAGCGAGGCGATCAGCGCCCACACCAGGGCACCGGCGCTGCTGAACAGCTGGGGCCCGGGGTTGATGCCGTAGTTCTGGAACGCGCCCAGCAGCACGGCCGTGGTGTTGCTGGTGGGAATGCCCAGGGTCAGCAGCGGAATCAGCGCCGCCGTCACCGTGGCATTGTTGGCCGCCTCGGGGCCGGCCACGCCTTCGATGGCGCCCTTGCCGCCGAACTCGGCCTTGTCCTCACCCTTGGCCAGCTTCTTCTCGGTGGCGTAGCTCAGGAAGGTCGGGATTTCCGTGCCGCCGGCGGGAATGCAGCCAAACGGCGTGCCGATGATGGTGCCGCGCAGCCAGGCTGGCACGGAACGCTTCCAGTCACGGCGTGTCATGTGCACGCGCGTCACCTTGTTCTGCGACTGGTCGACCTTGCCTTCGTACAGGGCGGCGTACAGCACCTCGGCCACGGCGAACAGGCCCACGGCCACCAGCACGATGTCCACGCCGTCCATCAGCTCCATCTTGCCGCCGGTGTAGCGGGCCGAACCGGTGATCTGGTCCATGCCCACGCAACCCAGGGCCAGGCCGATGAACAGGGCCGTCATGCCGCGCAGGCTGCTTTGCCCCAGCACCGCGCTCACGGTGGTGAAGGCCAGCACCATCAGCATGAAGTACTCGGGCGGACCCAGCTTCACCGCGAAGTCCGCCACTGCGGGTGCGAACAGCGTCACCACCACGGTGGCCACCGTGCCCGCCACGAAGGAACCGATGGCTGCCGTGGCCAGCGCCGCGCCGGCGCGGCCGTTCTTGGCCATCTTGTTGCCCTCCATGGCCGTGACCATGCTGGCGGTTTCCCCCGGCGTGTTCAGCAGGATGGAGGTGGTCGATCCCCCGTACATGGCACCGTAGTAGATGCCCGAGAAGAAGATCATGGAGGCGGTGATTTCCACCTTGGCCGTGATCGGCAGCAGCATGGCCACGGCCACGGCGGGGCCGATGCCCGGCAGCACGCCCACGGCCGTGCCCAGGGCGCAACCCAGCAGCGCCCACAGCAGATTGATCGGTGTGGCCGCCGTGGCAAAGCCCTGCATCAGTGCGTCGAACATGTCCATCACAGCCACCCTGTTTCCGTCAGACCTGGCAGGTTGATGGCCAGGAACTGTGTGAATGCCCAGAACACCGGGGCCGCAATCGTGAAGCCCACCAGCACGTCCTTGAGCAGGCCCTTGCCGCTCAGGGTGTCCGTCTGGCCCTGGGCCCGGCGCAGGCCTTGCACGGCCAGGGTGAAGCACAGCGTGCAGCTGATGATGAAGCCCAGGTGCTCGATCAGCCCGGCATTGAGCAGCAGACCCGCCGAGACCCAGACGAAGGGGCCGACATCGGCCTTGGCACTGCCGCCGGGCTCACCCGCCTTGCGGTAGCCACCGGTCAGGGCCTCCCACACCAGCCAGACGCCGCACAGGGCCAGCACCGCGGCACACAGCCAGGGCAGGAAACTGGGGCCTACGCCGCCGTAGCCGGCGTCGCCGGCAATCTGGCTGGCACCGACGCCCATGCCCACGGCGACCAGCACCACCCCCACGCCCACGGCGGCTTGCCAGCGCGCGGACGGAATCGAACTGTGCCAGGCCGGCTCGGCGGGCACAGGGTTCAAGCTCTCAGACATGCAGAGCTCCTTTAAGAGAGAAATCAGGCTCTAGCGCTTGTGCAGCAAGCGCTTTCAGCTAT
The DNA here is from genome assembly GCF_036541385.1 of Comamonas sp. GCA5. Taxonomy (NCBI): domain Bacteria; kingdom Pseudomonadati; phylum Pseudomonadota; class Betaproteobacteria; order Burkholderiales; family Comamonadaceae; genus Comamonas; species Comamonas sp. GCA5. Next base: position 50,313 of record NZ_JAZHFR010000007.1, read on the forward strand.
CAAGTTCTGCAGCACGGTGCACGCACCGTGCCGCAGGACCGCGCGTTACACCATGCCGGCGCGGGTCATGGTGTCTTGCAGGCTGCTGAACTCCTTGTCCACAAAGGTGGCGAAGGCATCGCCGGCCAGCCATGCCGGGGTCCAGTCGTTCTTCTTCAGGGCTTCCTGCCAGGCCGCGCTCTTGGTGGCCTTTTCCAGCTTGGCGATCAGCTCGTCGCGCTGCTGCTTGCTGATGCCGGGGGCACCGTAGACACCGCGCCAGTTGCCGATTTCCACGTCAATGCCCTGCTCCTTCAGCGTGGGCACGTCCAGCGACGGCAGGCGCTCGGCCGAGGTCACGCCCACGGGCTTCATCTTGCCGCTGGCGATGTACTCGGCAAACTCGCTGTAGCCGCTGCCGCCGATGGTGACGTTGCCACCCAGGATGGCCGAGATCGCCTCGCCACCCCCACGGAAGGCCACGTAGTTGATCTTGGCAGGGTCCACGCCCACGGCCTTGGCAATCATCGCGGCCGCGATGTGCTCGGTCGATCCGCGCGAACCACCGCCCCACTTCACGCTGCCGGGGTCTTTCTCGAGCTGGGCAATCACCTCGCCCATGTTCTTGAACGGCGAATTGGCAGGCAGCACGAACACGTTGTATTCGCTGGTCAGGCGCGCCAGGGGCGTCACCTGCTTGAGGGTCACCGGGGGCTTGCCGGTGATGATGCCGCCCAGCATGACCGCGCCCATCACCATCAGGGCGTTCGCATCGTTCTTGCTGCCGTTGACGAACTGCGCCAGGCCGATGGCACCGGCCGCGCCGCCCTTGTTGTCGTAGGTCACCGACGAGGCCACGCCCGCATCCTGCAGGGCCTTGCCCAGGGCACGGCCCGTGGTGTCCCAGCCGCCACCGGGATTGGCGGGCAGCATCATCTTCATGGCCGCAGCCTGGGCCCAGCTGGTGGGGACGGTGCCGGCCACCGCCAGGGCAGCCATGCTCTTCAAGAAAGTATCGCGTCGCATCATCTTGTCTCCTGTTTATAGGTTCGTCGTCAGGAAAAGCAGCACCAGCCGCAACCTGCACTGCTTGGGCTGCATGATGCGGCGACTGCCTGTCAAATGGCTGTCCTGCAGGGGCCGTGAAAACCCCAAGCTGCACAGCAACAAAACCCGGTCGCCGCAGTGCTAACGTGCCGGCCATGCACATTCTCCTGGTCGAAGACGATCCCGCCATGCAAACCAGCCTGCAGCGCGCCCTGGCGCGCCGCGGCATCCATGTCAGCCTGTGCGCGGACGGGCTGCAGGCCATCCCGCAGTGGCAGGCCCTGCAACCCGACGTGGTGGTGCTGGACCTGACGCTGCCCGGCCAGGATGGCCTGCAGGTGCTGGAGCACCTGCGCGCGCTGCGCGCCACCACGCCGGTGCTGATCCTGACCGCGCGCAGCACCGTGGGTGACCGCGTGCTGGGCCTGAACGCCGGGGCCGACGACTACCTGGCCAAGCCCTTCGACCTGGACGAACTGGAAGCACGCCTGCGTGCCCTGGAGCGGCGCGCCCAGGGCGCGGGCGGTGCCTCCACCCAGGCCGACCATGACAGCTTCGGCACCCTGCGCCTGGACCGTGCCAGCGGCGCCATCTACCACCTGGGCCTGCCCATGGACTTCACGCCGCGCGAGCGCGCACTGATGCACGCCCTGCTGGCGCGACCGGGCCAGGCCATCGCCAAGGAGCGCCTGTACGAGCTGGTGTTTCCCGGCGAGGTCGATGTCAAGTACGAGGCCATCGAGGTGGTGGTCTACCGCCTGCGCAAGAAGCTGTCCGGCACCGGCATGGACCTGGTCACGCTGCGCGGCCTGGGCTACCTACTCAAGCCCACGCCCTCGGGGGCCGCGGCATGAGCGAGCCCCAGCACCGCGGCATCTGGTCCTTGCGCAGCCAGCTGCTGGTGGGCATCTTGCTGCCAGTGATTGCCTGCATCGCGCTGAACATGCTGTGGTCCTACCGCGCCTCGCTGCAGGCGCTGCACACGGCCTACGACCGCACGCTGCTGGCGTCGGCCAAGACGATCGGCGAGCAGCTGGACGTGGACGGCTACGACGAGCACGCCCGCATCCACGCCCTGGTGCCGTATTCGGCGCTGGAGGCCTTCGAGGCCGACACCCACACGCGCCTGTACTACCGCGTGTCCAGCCTGGATGGGCAGCTGATCTCCGGCTTTGACGACCTGCCTTTCTGGCGCGGCACCATCCCGGCCCAGCCGCCCTACGCGGCGCTGGTGGATTTCTACGACAGCACCTACCGCGACCAGCCGGTGCGCATCGCCGTGCTGCTGCAGCCCGTGGCCAGCCACAAGGGGCGCAGCATGGCCGTGATCCAGGTGGCCGAAACCCTGCAGCTGCGCCACAACCTGGCCTGGAACCTGCTGACCGAGACCCTGTGGCAGAACGCCGTGCTCCTGGGCCTGCTGGTGCTGACCATCATGATCGTCGTGCAACGCGTCACGCGCGCCGTGCGCGAGGTCGGCCACGCTATTGGCCAGCGGCCGCACCATAACTTCCAGCCCCTGCAACGCGACGCCGTGCCGCGCGAGCTGCAGCCCTGGATCGACGGCATGAACCGCGCCATCGAGCGCCTGCGCGAACTGCTCAGCCACCAGAAACGCTTCGTGCGCGATGCCTCGCACCAGCTGCGCACCCCGCTGGCGGTGCTGAAGGTGCAGGTGCAGTCGGCCCGCCAGGGCGACATGCCGCCCGCCACGGCCTTGCAGGAAATCGAGGCCACCGTGGACCGCGCCACACAGCTGGCCAACCAGATGCTGTCGCTGGCCAAGGTGGAACAGCTGCGCCAGCAGCCACAGGCCGCCACCGCCACCGGCTGGGACGCCATCGTGCGCGAGGTGGCGCTGGACCTGGCCCCGCTGATCGCCGACAAGATGCTGGACTTCGAGCTGCGCGCCGACACCCCCGTGCCGCTGTCTGCGCACGAATGGATGCTGCGCGAGCTGGTGCGCAACCTGCTGCACAACGCCATCCGCCACGCACCACCGGGCAGCGCCCTGCTGGTCACGCTGACCCCGCAGGCCGACAGGCAGCACGCCTGCCTGCACATCATCGACCAGGGCCCGGGCCTGTCCGAAGAGCTGCTGCAGCGCCTGTACCAGCCGTTCTCGGCCGGGGACACGCGCAACGGCTCCGGCCTGGGGCTGGCCATCTGCCTGGAAATCGTCCAGGCGCTGCACGGTCGCCTGGAGCTGCACAACCGCCAGCAGGGCGCGCGCATCCTGGGCCTGGAGGCCGTGGCCTGCCTGCCCATGGCCCCGACCGAAGGCGTCTGAGGGCGGCCGCCCGCGCCCGCAATACCCTCGCACTCTGAGCGGTTATCCCCCAATTTTTGCGGGCTGGGGGAACGGTGGCCCCAACGCCCGCGCGGCCCACGGGCCTGCAGCGCTATGCATTGCGAAGCACTCTGCTGTAAGACATAAATCCCAAGAAATCCCAAGCCCATCCTACGCATCGCGCTATCAAAAATATCAGCAGAATGCCTGTTTCGCCGCGCAGGCCGAATGCATGCGCGCAGCCTCAACAACATTCGATAGCACAGGCAGGAAACAGCAATGGGTGAAGCGCAGCAGGACAAGGCAGCACGGGTCGTGGTCGTGGGGGGCGGGGTCGCGGGGCTGGAAATCGCCTCGGCACTGGGCAAGCTGCGCGACCCGCACACCGCCTCGGTGACCCTGGTCGATGCCGATTCCGCCCACGTCTGGAAGCCCATGCTGCACACCATTGCCGCCGGCACGCGCGATCTGGCGCAGCAGCAGACCACCTACCTGGCCCAGGCCACGGACGCCCGCTTCGCCTACCAGCCCGGCGCCATGGAAGGCCTGGACCGCGCAAGCAAGGAAATCATCCTGTCCGCCATCTGTGCCCCCGACGGGCGTGAAATGGTGCCCGCGCGCCGCATCGGCTACGACAAGCTGGTCATCGCCGTCGGCAGCGGGGCCAACGACTTCGGCACGCCCGGCGTGCTGGAGCATTGCTACATGATTGATTCGCGCCGCAAGGCCGATGACTTCAACCGTGAAATCCGCCTGCGCATGGTGCGCGGCATGACCGAGGGCGAAACCCTGCAGGTGGCCATCGTCGGCGCCGGCGCCACCGGCGTGGAGCTGGCGGCCGAGTTGGTGCAGCTGTCCGAAAGCGCCGAAGCCTATGGCGCGCTGGGGCGGGCCGCCAAGTTCCGCATCGTGCTGATCGAGGCCGGGCCGCGCATCCTGCCCAGCTTCCCCGAGGAGATCTCCCAGGCCACCCAGCAGCGCCTGGAGCACCTGGGCGTGCGGGTGCTGGTCGGCCGCCGCGTGCAGGCAGCGCTGGCCAACGGCCTGCTGCTGGATGGCGACGAGGTCATCCCCGCCGGGCTCAGCGTCTGGGCTGCTGGCGTGAAGGCGCCCAATTTCCTGGCCCAGCTGGGCCTGCCCGTCACGCGCGGCAACCAGCTGATCGTGAACGACGATCTGCAGACCGCCGACCCCGACATCTACGCCGTGGGCGACTGCGCCAGCTACACCCTGCCTGGCCAGAGCACGCCGCTGCCGCCCACCGCCCAGGTGGCCCACCAGCAGGCACGCTACCTGATCGAGCTGCTGCCCAAGGTGCTGGCCAGCCGCCAGCCGTACGCCGGCCAGGGCTTTGCCTACCGCGACTTTGGGGCGCTGGTCTCGCTGGCCAACTACGACGCCTACGGCTCGCTGGGCAAGTTCGGGCTGTTCAACGGCGGCATGATCAAGGGCCGGCTGGCCATGCTCAGCCACATCTGGCTGTACCGCTCGCACCAGGCGCGCCTGTACGGCTTCTGGCGCGGCGGCCTGCTGTGGCTGGTGGATTTGATGAACTCCCGCCTGCGCCCCACCATCCGGCTGGATTGATCCCAAACGCCCCTACCCCCCAGCACATCGAAGATTGGCGTCCGTGACACAACGTAAAGCCGCAGGCAGTCCCCGCGTACGACCAGGCCCAGCAGCGACGTATCAGGGGTCACGCTAGCGGGTATAAAAAAAGGAGCTGACCGCGCAGCCCCTGCGGGCCTTGCAGAACGATTCGTTCTGAAAGGCAGGCGGGAGGCGCGCAGTCAGCTCCCTTTTTTGAAAAAGCTTCAGCCGGCCTTGGTAGCCACGCCGGCCGAGGTGAAGCTGGCCATCTCGCGCAGGATGGCACAAGCCGCCGGCAGCAGCGGCCAGGCCGCCGCGGCCCCGGAACCCTCGCCCAGGCGCAACTGCCAGTCCAGCAAGGGCCGCGCGCCCAGCGCCTGCAGCAGCAGGGTGTGGCCGGGCTCGCCCGAGCGGTGGGCGTACACGCAGCGCTGCAGCACCGCAGGCTGCAGGCGGCTGGCCACCAGCACCGCCGCCGTGGTGATGAAGCCATCGACCACAATCACGCGCCGCTCGGCCGCGGCCTGCAGCACGGCACCGACCATGGTCGCCACCTCCAGCCCGCCCATGGCGGCCAGCACCGGCAGCGGCTCGGTCACGGCGGCATGCGTCTGCAGCACCTGCTGCAGCACGGCGATCTTGCGTTCCACACCCTGCGGATCCAGGCCCGTGCCCATGCCCGTGACCTCCGCCACGGACACACCGCACAGCCGCGACAGCAGCAGCGAGGCGGTGGAGGTGTTGCCAATCCCCATCTCGCCCAGCAGCAAGGCATTGCCCGGCAGGCGCTTGACCAGTTCCACCCCGTTGCGGATGGCCAGCGCGCATTCCTGTTCGGTCATGGCCGGGCCCTGGCTGCAGTCCTGCGTGCCATAGGCCACCTTGCGGCGCCACAGGCGCGGCTGGCCGGCCTTGGGCAGCTTGTCCTCGGGGTCCTGCTCGCGGGCGGCAAAGTCGCGCGCCACGCCGCAGTCCACCACATTCAGGGCAATCCCATGCTGGCGCGCCAGCACGCTCACGGCCGCGCCGCCGGCCATGAAGTTCTCCACCATCTGCCAGGTCACGTCCACGGGGTAGGCCGACACCCCGCGCGCCGCCAGGCCATGGTCGGCCGCAAACACCACCATCTGCGGCGCCTCCAGCACCGGGGCGTCGCTGCCCAGGATGCAGGCCAGGCGGTGCGCCAGCTGCTCCAGCACGCCCAGGGAGCCCACGGGCTTGGTCTTCACGTCCAGCAAGCCCTGCACATGGGCGGCAAATGTGGCGTCCTCGATCGAAGCCACGTCAGGAATCACGGTCGACATTTCCATCCCTCATCACACACAAAAAAGGCGCTCCAGCGCCCGGGCCCAAGTATGCGCCTGCGCCCATGGCCTTGCCCCGCACCACATCAATCGCGGGCAAGAAAAAACCCGGCCAGGCCGGGTTGGGGGTGCTGGGCAGCGCAGGCGCTTACTTGCGCATCGGCTCCATGGGCTGGGGCATCGGCTGCTGCATCATGTGGTGATGCTGGGCGGGCGGTGCGGCGGGCACCTCGATGGTCTGGGTGTATTCGCGGATCACCCCTCCCCCCTCGACGCTGCCGGAGAGCTGTGGCTGCTGCACGCGTGCCACGCAGGCGCTGCGGTCCAGCTCGGTCTTGAAGATGTCGCAGCGGCGCAAGGCGTTGCGCTGCAGGTCATCCATGCCCATGCCCGGCGGGTTGACCGGCCCCTGCCCGCGGCGCTGTTCCGCCGCGACGGCCGCGGCCTCGCGCTGCTGCGGGCTCATGGCCGTGCCCTGGGTCCCGTGGTGCGGCATGGCGCGATGGTGCGGCGCCTTGGCCGGATGGTGGGGGGCTGCAGGGTGGTGCGCCCCAGGGGTGAGCGCAGCGGGAGCGGACGCGGGAGCAGCGGTTTGCGCCTGTGCCAAGCTTGCGCCGGCCAGTGCCACCATGCACAAGCCCAGGCGCCAGGAAGGGGTCCATTGCAACTTCATCAAAGCATTCTCCTTGGATAACAAACAATGCCAACAGCATGCCTGCCATGGCCCGACATGGACTATCAGCCCAGCCCGCCCAGCCTTGCAGGCACAAGCCTACAACCGTAGCACCCGCTTACACCTCTTGCGCAAACCAGGCCTGCACGCCCTCGGCCAGGCGGGCAAACACCACCTCCAGCGACGGGGCCTGGGCGCCGAACAAGGCCTGGACAAAGGCCGTGTTCTCCAGCATGCCGTGCCAGTAGGTGCCCCAGATGTGGCCGGGGCCGTTCTGCCAGACCAGGCCCGGCACCACCTCCCGGGAACGCTGCGGCTGGCCGGCCTCCATGTCGGTGCGCAGCTGCGTCTGGCCGTGGTGGATTTCATAGACGTCCAACGCCATGCCCGCCAGCGACGACCAGGGCCCGTGCAGCGCCGGCAGGTGCACGCGCACACGGCGCACGGTCTTGTCCGGCGCAAACAGCGTGACCAGGGGCAGCAGGCCCAGGCCGGCGGCGTTGCCGTCCACACCGTGCAGGTCGATCAGGGCCTCGCCCAGCATCTGCAGACCCCCGCAGATGCCCAGCACCCGACGCCCGGCATGGGCATGTGCGACCACGGCGGCGTCCAGCCCCTGGCTGCGCATCCAGTCCAGGTCGGCCGCCGTGGCTTTGGAGCCTGGCAGGATCACCCAGTCCGCGCCCTGCAACTGGGCCGGGCTGCGCGCCCAGACCACGCGCACGCCGGGCAGATTCAGCAACGGCTGGAATTCATCGTGGTTGCTCATGCGCGGATAGGCCACGATGGCCACCGTGGTGTGGATGGCCCCGGCGCCCGTGCTGCGGGCATCGAACACCCCATCCTCCTCGGGCAGGCCATGGTTCCACTGCATGGGGATGGTGGCCACCGTGGGCACGCCGGTGCGCTCCTGCAGCATCTGCGGCGCCGGGGCCAGCAGGCGCGCATCGCCCCGGAACTTGTTGAGCACGAAGCCGCGCAGCAGGGCCTGCTCCTCGGGCGGCAGCAGGGCCCAGGTGCCGTACAGGTGGGCGAAGGCGCCGCCCCGGTCGATGTCCGCCACCAGCAGGCAGTGCGCCTGGCCATGCCGGGCCACGCGCATGTTGACCACATCGCTGCTGTGCAGGTTGATCTCGGCCGGGGAACCGGCCCCCTCGATCACCACCACGTCGTTCTCGGCCCGCAGGCTGTCCAGGGCCTGGGCAATCTGCGGCCACACGTGCTGGCTGCGCCCGCGCCAGGGCATGGCCGACAGCGCGGCATCCACCTGGCCCAGCAGCACCACCTGGCTGCGCGTGTCGGCCTCGGGCTTGAGCAGCAGCGGGTTCATGCGCACATCGGGCACGCAGCCGGCGGCCAGGGCCTGCAGGTACTGGGCCGTGCCGATCTCGCCCCACTGCCCGTCCGGCGTGGCCACCACGCGGGCGTTGTTGCTCATGTTCTGCGCCTTGAAGGGCGCCACCTTGTAGCCCTGGGCGCGGTACCAGGCGCACAGGGCCGTGGCCACCCAGCTCTTGCCGGCGTTGCTGCTGGTACCCAGCACCATGACGCACAGGGCCTGGGTCTGCCCGGGCTGGGGCCGCGGCAGGCGGACGGGATCGAATGCTGTCGGACTCATGCCAACTCCTTGAGGTTCATCGCCGCCCAGGCCTGCGCCAGGGCCTGCTGGGAGGCCGGCGGCAGCACACCCAGGCGCACGCAGCCGGGCAGGCCAAAGCTGTGGGCATCGCGCAGCTTGATGCCCTGCGCGCGCAGCACGGCCAGGGCCTGCGCCATGCGCGCCTGCCCGTCCTGGGGCCAGCGCGCCACGAAATAATTGGCCTGGTGGCCCGGCAGCACCTGCCAGCCCAGCCGGGCACACAGCTGCACTTGCTGCGCCTTCCAGGCCCGCAGCTGCACCAGGCTGGCCTGTAGCCAGGCCTGCACCTGTGGGGTGGTCCAGGCCTGCAGCATGGCCACGCCGTGGGCCCCCACCACCCAGGAAGGGGCCAGGTCGCGCAGCGCCGCCAGCTCCTGCGGCGTGGCCTGCACGGGTGCAATCGCGTAGGCGGCGCGCACCCCGGTCATGCCCAGGGCCTTGTTGGGGGTCCACATCTGCCACACATGGTCCAGGTTCGGCCGCACCGCGGCCGGCTCCAGCTGCAACGGGGCATAGGCGCAGTCCAGCACGCGCCAGGCCCCGGCCGGGGCCGGCGACGCCCACAGCGGCCAGACGTCCTCGTCCAGGCCCAGGGGGCTGGACGGTGCACAGGCCCAGTGCAGCCCGGGGCCACCCACGTGCGGGCTGCGCGGCACCACCGGCAGCTGCCACAGGCGCGCGGCATGCGGGTAGTCGCCATAGTGGTGCCGCGGCAGGCTGACCTGGCGGGCCCCGCTGCGCACGGCATGCAAGGTCAGACGGTGGATGCATTCGCTGGCACTGCCGGTCAGCACCACGCGCGCCGGGTCCACGCCGTGGAAGGCCGCCAGCGCCGCGCGCAGGTCGGTGTAGGCCGGGTCCGGGTACTGGGCCACGTGTGCGGCCTGCAGCGCCGCCACGGCCTGCGGGCACGGGCCGCAGGCATTGCGGTTGGTGGAAAAATCGTGCGCCGGCACGCCCAGTGCGTCCGTGCCACCGTGGATCAGGGCCTCAGCCATGGGCGATCACCCCCAGGCCCAGCAGCACCACCAGCGCGGCGATCGCGCAGGCACCCACCACGCGCGCGGCCAGGCCCACGGCCTGCTGCACCTGCGCGGCCTGGGGCACCTGGCCCTGCGGGTTCAGCACATAGACGCCGGGCTTGCCCAGGCGCACGCCCAGGGCCAGCGCCATGCAGCCCATGGGCCAGCCGCCATTGGGCGAAGGCGTGATGGCCGCATCGCGGCGCAACGCGGACCAGGCCACGCCATGTGCCACGCCGGCCAGCAGCAGGGCCGTCAGGCGCGCCGGCAGCCAGTTGAGCACATCGTCCGCACGCGCCGCCCATTTGCCGGCCCACTGCCAGTGGCGGCGCTGCGCGCCCTGCCCGCGCCAGCCCGGGTAGCCCCACATGGCATCGGCGGTGTTGGCCAACCGGTACAGTGCCGCGCCCGGCAGGCCGGCCAGCAGGAACCAGAACAAGGGGGCGATGACGGAGTCGCTGAGGTTCTCGGCCAGGGTCTCGATCACGCTCTCACGCACCGTGCCCGCGTCCAGCTGCGTGGTGTCGCGGCTGACCAGCCAGGACAGGCGCTCGCGCCCTGCGGGCAACGACTGCTGCAGGGCGGCCTCGACGGCCAGCACCTCGTCCAGGAGCATGCGCCACGCCAGCAGCGGCTTGAGCAGCACGCCCAGCACCAGGCCCTGCCCCCACCAGGCCTGCGGTGGCAACAGCCACTGGCACAGGGCATAGACCACAAAAAAGAGAGCTGCCAGCGCGCACCACGCGGTCATTCCCAGTACAAAAGACCTGTAATCCCTGGTTCTTTCAGCGCAGGGCGCTATCCATTTACCCAAGGCGCCCAGCAGCTTGCCCATCAGTACCACGGGGTGCAGCCACACAGGGGGTTCGCCCCACAGGCGGTCCAGCAGCAGGGCCACCAGCACCGCCAGCGCGGCCGACATGAGTTGCTGCGCCCAGAAAAGCTGCGAGGCGCCCTCGGCGCCCCACAGTTGCCAGGCCCAGGCCAGCGGGCTCAGGGCCACGGCCAGCACGGCCGTCACATCCATAGCAATCATTCCATCTCGGCCGGTGGCAGGGTCTGCGGCGCGTGCCCCCAGCGTTCTTCAAACAGCATGTCCTGCAGGGGCGCGCGCGCGGCCCACTTTTCCTGCTGCAGCATGGGTTCGGCGTAATAGGCCTGCACCGGCCCCAGGCACAGCACGGCCAGCGGGTAGCTGCCGGCCGGCATCTCCAGCAGCTGGGCCAGGGCCTGTGGGTCGTAGATCGACACCCAGCCCATGCCCAGCCCTTCGGCGCGCGCGGCCAGCCACAGGTTCTGGATGGCGCAGGCGGCCGAGGCCAGGTCCATCTCGGGCATGGTGCGGCGACCGAACACATGGGCCTCGCGCCCGGGCGGCAGGGCAACCACCAGCAGCTCGGCAGCGTCCAGCACACCCTGCACCTTGAGCTGCATGAAATCTTCCTCGCGCTCGCCCAGGGCCTGGGCGGTGAGCACGCGCTCCTGCTCCACCAGCGTGTGGATGCCTTCGCGCAGCGCGCGCTCCCGCACGCGGATGAAGCGCCACGGCTGCATGAAGCCCACGCTGGGCGCATGGTGGGCGGCGCGCAGCAGGCGCAGCAGCACCTCGTCACTGACCGTGCCGCCGGCAAAGTGGCGCATGTCGCGCCGCTCGTGGATGGCGCGGTAGACGGCCGCCCGCTCGCTGTCCGTGAACGCGGTGGCGGCAATCGTGCGGTAGTGGTCGAGGTCGTGGGTGTCGTTCATGCTGCGATTGTCAGTCTTCGATGCCGCGTTGCGCAGGGACCCCCGCCTGGAAGGCGTGCTTGATCATCTGCATCTCGGTCACGGTATCGGCCATATCGATGATTTCCTGCGGGCAGCGGCGGCCCGTCAGGCAGACGTGCACGTGCTTGGGGCGCGCACGCAGAGTGTCGAGCACCTCCTGCAGGGGCAACCAGCCATAGATCAAGGGATACGTCACTTCGTCCAGCACCACCAGGAAATAGTCGCCCGACAGGATGTCGGCCTTGGCCTTGTCCCAGCCTTCGCGGGCCAGTTGCGCCGACTGCTCCAGGTCCTTGCTCTTCCAGCTGAAGCCATCGCCCAGGCCCTGCACGGGCAGGCCCACCTGATCGGCCAGACGGTGCTCGCCAAAGCGTGCCGTGGGCACCTTCATGAACTGGTAGACCTTGACGGCCTTGCCACGGCCCGTAGCACGGAAGGCCAGGCCAAAGGCCGCCGTGGTCTTGCCCTTGCCATTGCCGGTATTGACGATGACCAGGCCGCGGCGCTCACCATCGGGCTTCTCGTAAGGTTTGGTGGAAGGTGGGGTTTCGATTTGCATAACGGAAGGGTCCCCGCGTGCAGCGCACGCCGGGTGAACAAGGCCCTGGCATCCAGGGGAAAAGCAAGGCACGGTGTGCCCTGCGCGGGTCGCGGGTGCCCACCGGCCGCGCGCATGGCGCCGCACCGGTGGAACGGGGCACGGACGCACAGGGGCTGTGCGCCCGCCGGGTTCAGGCGGCCTGGTACACGCGGCGCTCCAGCACGGCGCTGCCCTGCAGGCGGCGCCAGGACTTGGCGGCGGCCAGCACGGCCAGATCGATCAGGGGCTCGAGCAGCACCACGGTCATGTAGGCCGCGCCAAAGCTGCCGATGCTGGCGAGGTTCTCTGCGCCCACGCCATGGCCGTAGATCGCCCAGAAGCCCACCCACAGCACGATGCCACCCTGGTAGGCCACCGACAGCTTGAAGGTCTGGGCATAGCTCAGGTCCACATAGGCCATGTCGGCCGGAATCACCCGGCGCGCCAGCACGGCCGTGGCGAACAGCGGCACTAGCAAGGTGGTCACGTTCATGCCGTACTGCGGCAGATCCTGCGGCGCGAAGAACAGGCTTTGCACCAGCAGGCCGGCCGCCAGGCCGATGGCCGCCGGCGCTGCGCCGAAGATGAGCAGCAGCGTGGTGCCCAGGATCAGGTGCACCTCGGACACCCCGACCGGGTGGTGCGGAAACACTTCAAAGAAGGCAAACACCAGGGCCGTGGCCACCACCGAGCGCAGCAGCAGGGCTTGCACGCTGTTGCTGCGCACCATGTCCCAGGCCAGCTTGGCGGTATAGGCCAACGCCGCCGTGGCCGTGGCATAGCTCAGCAGAATCTTGGTTCCATCGACGAGACCGGGTTCGATATGCATCGCAGATTTCCTTTCAGAGTGGGTGCTTGCAAAGAAGCGGGAGGGACAAAAAAACAGGGGTCAACTGGGCAGTGCCATCCACATGTCCTCGACCTGGCGAATGCGGATGCGGTGGTCGAACACCGCCTCCAGCGCGGCATGCGTGGCCGCATCGTGCGTGGCGCCCTGGTGCAGCACCCGCCCGGCCTGCATGACCAGCAGGTGGTCGGACTGCAGGGCAATGCCCAGCTCGTGCAGCACGCTGACCACGGTGTGGCCTTGGCGCACCAGCTGCTGCACGGTCTGCATCCAGTCGCTCTGGTGCGGCGGGTCCAGGTTGGCCAGGGGCTCATCCATCAGCACCACCTGCGCCTGCACGGCCAGGGTGCGGGCCAGCAGCACGCGCTGGCGCTCGCCCCCAGACAGTTCGGCCAGCGGGCGATGGCGCCAGTCCCAGGCCTGCGTCATCTCCAGGCACTGCCGCACCACGGCATGGTCGTGGGCACTGGGGGGAGCCAGCCAGGCCTGGTGGGGCAGGCGCCCCAGCATGACCACGTCATAGCTGCACAGCTCCTGCGCCACCGCCTCGTTCTGCCCCATCCAGGACAGGGTGCGCGCACGCTGCCGGCCCGACCATGCGGCCAAGGGGCGGCCCAGCAGGTCCAGCTGGCCCTGCCAGGCCTTGCGCGGCTGCAAACCCGCCAGGGCCCGCAGCAGCGTGGACTTGCCGGCGCCGTTCGGGCCGACCACGGCGGTCCAGCGCTGGGCCGGCACCTGCACCTGCACGCCGTGCAGCAGGGGCTGGGCACCGGCGGACACCCGCAGGTCGCGCGTCTGCAGGGCGGGGGATGGCGTCAAGATGGGCACCTCGGTCATGGTCTAGCCCCGCACCTGCCGGGCCGCATGGCCCCGGTGCATCAGCCACAGCAGGTAGCTGCCGCCCAGCAAGGCAGTCAGCACGCCCACGGGCAATTCCTCGGGTGCCATCACCCAGCGCGCCAGGATGTCGGCCACCAGCAGCACCACGCCGCCCATCAGGCTGGCCAACCAAATGCTGCGGGCATGGCCCACGCGCACCATGCTGCGCACCAGGTGGGGCGCGGCCAGGCCCACGAAGGCGATCAAGCCGGTCTGCGCCACCGCCGTGCCCGTGGCCAGCGCCATCACGGCGATCAGGCCGGCGCGCATGGGCGCCAGCGGCAGGCCCAGGCTGGCGGCCGTGGATTCGCCCAGTGTCAGCGCATCCAGCACCCGGGACAAGGCCCAGGCCACGCCGCTGCACAGGGCCCAGGCCCCGAGCAGCAGCGCGCAGGCCGCCCAGCCGATGAAGGCCGTGCTGCCCAGGCCAAAGGCCTTCATGGGCTGCAGGATGTCGGGGTAGCGCAGCTCCAGCATGTCGCGCACGGCGCCCAGCACCACGCCCACCACCACACCGGCCAGCAGTATGCGCAGGCTGTTTTGCACGCCCTGCGCCAGCACCAGCGTCAGCACCACCGCTGCGGCCGCACCGGCAAAGGCCATGCCGGTCATGCCCAGGCGCTGCATCCAGGCCATGCCGATGGCTGCGGTGCCGCTGAGCACCATGGCCAGTGCGCCGCCCAGGGCCGCGCCCGAGGCGCTGCCCAGCAGGTACGGGTCGGCCAGCGGGTTGCGGAACAAGCCCTGGGCCACGGCCCCGGCCAGGCCCAGCAAGGCCCCGGCCAGCCAGGCACCCAGGGTGCGCGGCAGGCGGATGTCCCAGACGATCTGCTGCACCACCGGGTCGTCCCGCAGCGACCACATGCTTTCCCAGCCGGTGCTGCCCACGCTGGCGCCCAGCAGCAACAGCACGGCGGTCAGCGCCAGCAGGCCCGCTGCCAGCCAGCGGCTGCGCGCGGCTTCGTGCGACAGGGCGCCCTGTGGCGGGTTACGGTGCATGGCGGGGGGCCTTGTCACGCAGGCAGCGGGCGATGATGCGCGCGGCCTCGTCCATGCGGGGGCCGGGGCGCACGACGATGCTGGACTCGCGGGGATCGAAAGCGCAGATGCGCTGCTGCCGGACCGCCTCCAGCGTGGTCCAGCCCGGGTAGGTGTGCGCCAGCTGCATGCTGTGGTTGCCCATCATGATCACGTCGGGGCGGGCGCGCACAATGAATTCGGGATTCAGCCGCGGAAACGGCCCCATCGCATCGGGCACCACATTGCGCATGCCCAGGCGCGTCAGCAGCTCGCCGATGAAGGACGACGGCCCGGCCGCAAACGGGCCGCGGCTGACCTCGAAGTACACCCGCCCGCCCTGCACGCCGGCAGGCAGCGTGCGGGCCGCGGCATCGATGCCATCCTGCATGCGTTGCCACTGCTGCTGCACCTGCGCCGGTGGCAGGCGCAGCAGCTGGCCCACGCTGTGGAGCACGCGCTGCACATCGGCTTGGGTGCGCGGCTCCAGCGCCACGGTGCGCAGGCCCAGGGCCTCCAGGCGCTCCACCACGCGAGCCGAGTTGGACAGCAGCACCACATCGGGCTTGAGGGCGACGATGGCCTCGACGTTCGGGTCCAGGCCGCCGCCCAGCACGGGCAGCCTGCGCTGCAGGTCTTCGGGCCAGTTGGAATAGCGGTCCACGCCCACCAAGCGGTCGCAGGCGCCCAGGGCGCAGACGGTTTCCGTCAACGACGGCAGCAGGCTGACGATGCGCTGCGGCGCCTGCACGCGCGCCACCGGGCGGCCCCGATCATCCTGGGCCCCCAACGCCGCCAGGTCGGTGGCCCGATCGGCGGCCTGCACCTGGCCCAAACCGGCCGCCCACAGGCCCAGCGCCAGCCACAGGCCGCGGCGTGACAGCCGGATCATTTGAGCTGCAGCGGCAAGCCGGCCGCCATCAAGGTGACGTGGCGGCACACCTGGGCCACGTCCTGGTTCAGGCTGCCCAGGGCATCCACGAAGGCACGCACTTCACGCCCCATGGGAATCACCCCCAGGCCAATTTCGTTGCCCACCACCACCACCGGGCCGGGGCAGGCGGCCAGCACTTCCAAAAACAAAGCACGCTGCGCGCTCCAGTCCTGGGCTGGAGCCTGATCAGCCCCAAAATCTACGCCCTCCATGGGCATCATCCAGTGCGTCAGCCACAGGGTCAGGCAATCGACCACCACCAGGGTCTGCGGCTGGCTGCAGGCCTGCAGTGCCTGCGCCAGGGCCCGCGGGGCCTCCTGGGTGCGCATGCCGGGCACGCGGGCGGCACGGTCGTCCTGGTGGCGCTGGATGCGCTGGCGCATCTCGGCATCCCAGGCCTGGCCCGTGGCCAGGTAGACGGCCTCGCGCCCGGGGGCGCCGTCCAGCCAGGTGCGCGCCGCCTGCTCGGCCCGGCGGGTCTTGCCGCTTTTCTGGCCGCCCAGGATCAATTCCTGCCAGGGCAGCGCGGGGGTGGAGGGTTGCATCGGAGAAGTCATGGTGTGGAGCGCAAATTATGGCTGTGCGGCCGTGTCCCATTGCACGGGCTCGGCCCCCAGCAAGGCGGCCACGGCACGCGGGTGCGAGGGAAACCAGGCATGGAAATAACTGGCATGGACGCTGCCGTGCTGGTAGATGGCCTCGCCCTTGTCGGGCGCCACCGGCTGCCGGGGGCGGCTGGTGCGCGCCACCTCGGCCGCCTGGCAGGTGAAGCGCGAGTAATGGAAGGTGTGCCCACGCAGCACCCCACCCTGCAGCGCGCACTGCTGCATGCCCAGGCCGGCCAAGCGTTCCTGCATCCGCGCCTCACCCGGCAGGATGCCCCACAGCGGCTGGCTCTGGTCCTGGGTATCGGTCATGCGCTGGCCCAGGGCCAGCATGCCGCCACATTCGGCCCACACGGGCTTGCCGGCCTGCACGTGCTGCTGCAGGTCGGCCTGCAGCCCGGTGTTGGCCGCCAGGGTGGCGGCGTGCAATTCGGGGTAGCCACCGGGCAGCCAGACGGCATCGCACACCGGCAGGCGCTCACCCGCCAGGGGCGAGAAGAAGGCCAGGTTGGCGCCCATGGCCTGCAGGCAGTCCAGGTTGGCGGGATAGATGAAGCTGAACGCCGCATCGCTGGCCACGGCCACGGTGCGCCCGCGCAGCCAGGGCTGGGGGGCTGCCACGGGCTGCGCCGGGGCTTCAAACGCCACCGACCAGCGCTGCCAGTCCTGCCAGTCCATGCGCCCCAGGGGCGTGTCGGCCAGGGCATCGGCCGCGGCATTCAGCCGCGCCATGGCATCGGGCAGCTCGTGGGCTGCCACCAGGCCCAGGTGGCGCTCGGGCAGCAGCTGCGCGTCCTTGCCCGGGCCCATGCGCTGCAAGCCGCCCAGCCACAGCTGCGGGTCGCGCAGGCTGCTTTGCAGCATCTGCGTGTGCATGCCGGTGGCCACGCGGTTGGCCAGCACACCGGCCCAGGGCACGCCCGGCTGGTACTGCTGCATGCCCAGCACCAGTGCGCCAAAGCTGCCCGCCATGGCCGAGGCATCAACCACCAGCAGCACCGGCACGCCCAGCTGGGTGGCCAGATCGGCCGCGGTGGGGCTGCCGTCGAACAGGCCCATCACGCCTTCGATCAGGATCACATCGGCCTGCGCGGCCGCAGCATGCAGGCGCGCGCGCACCTCGTCCATGCCCACCATCCAGCCATCGAGGTTGTGCACCGTGGCCCCGCTGGCCAGTTGGTGCCAGTACGGGTCCAGGTAATCCGGCCCGCACTTGAAGACCCGCACGCGGCGCCCCTGGCGGGCATGCCAGCGCGCCAGCGCCGCGGTGATGGTGGTCTTGCCCTGGCCCGAAGCGGGGGCGGCAATCAGCACCGCCACGCAGTGGTGCACGGGAGGGGATGGAGGGGTAATCAGTGGTGACATGCAAGCTCTCGGGGGTGCCCGCCAGGGCCACGGCGGGCAGATACGGCGTCGGCGGTTACCAGGACATCCATTTCACGCCCAGCCACAGCGTACGCCCGGCGGTGGCGTAGTCCTTGACTAGGGTGTAGTCACGGTCCAGCGCATTGTCGATGCGCGCGGTCAGCGTGAAGTCCCTGGCCAGCTGGCGCGAGGCGGACAGGTTCACCAGGGTGTAGCCACCCAGGGATTTGACGGCCTCCGCATCGTCGTTGAAGCGGCGACTGGCCGCCTGCAGCTCGGAGCCCAGGGTCCAGCCCGCCAGGGTGGTTCAGCCCCCAGGGTGGCATAGCGCTGCGAGCGGCGCTGCAGCAAGCGGCCGGTCTGGGCATTGCGTGGGTTCTGGAAATCCACCGACGCATACCACTTCACCACACCGGCGCGCCAGTTGCCGGCCAGAGTGATGCCTTCCAGCTGGGCCGCGTCCACGTTCAGGTAGCAGCCCTGGCTGAGCGCCACCGGGCAGGTGCCCTGCTTGGCGGCATAGACCACCAGGTTCTCAATCTTGTTGCGGTAGGCCGTGGCGCTGAACGCACGGTCCTTGTCGCCCCAGCGCAGCCCCAGTTCCATGTTGCGGCTTTCCTCGGGCTTCAGGCTGGCATCGCCGTTCTGCGAGAAGCGCTGGAACAGCGTGGGCACGCGAAAGCCGGTGCCCACCGAGGCCGTGGCCTTCCAGTGCGGGGCGAAGTCCCAGCCATAGGCCAGTGTGGCCGTGCGCTTGCCGCCAAAGTCGCTGTCCCGGTCATGGCGCAGGTTCAGTTGCACGGCGTGCCGCTGCCAGTGCAGGCCATAGCCCAGGCCCAGCGCGTTCTGGTGGCGCGAGCGCGCGTCACCGCCCACCAGGCTGGTGTTCTCCAGCGTGTCCTCGCGCCGCTCGGCCAGCACCGAGAAAGTGCCCACGCGGCTGCGCCATTCGTTGTGCACCAGGTAATTGCGCAGCAGGGTTTCGGTGCGGTAGTGCGTGGCCGTCCAGGTGTCGTAGCCGTGGCGCGACTGGCTCACGGCCACGCGCGTGCGCCACGCGGGCGTCCAGTCGCCCTGCCAGTTCAGGCCATAGGCATCCAGGGTGCGGACCGCACGGTCGTTGCCCTGGGCGCGGCTGTCGTAGCCGGCGTTCGAATCGCTGGTCAGGGCCGTGACGTCCAGGCGCTGGCCCGCGCTGAGCTGCAGGCCCACGCGCGCATTCGCCGATTTGCGCACATAGCCGTCCTTGTCCACGTTGCGGCGGGTGCCCCCGGTCTTGGCATCGAAGCCCTCGCTGTCGGCATAGGACAGGCCCAGGGCATAGTCCCAGGCGCCCTGCCCGCCGCTGAATCCGGCCGTGCCCTTCTTGGTGCCGTACGAGCCCGCGCCCACGGACACATGGGGCTTGAAGCCGGTCTCGCCACGGCGGGTGAAGATCTGCACCGTGCCCGCCATGGCGTCCGAGCCATACAGCGCACCGGCCGCGCCGCGCAGCACCTCGATGCGCTCGATCGATTCCAGCGGCAGCGTCTCCCAGGGGCGCCGCCGGAGCCATTCTGGGCATCGATGCGGATGCCGTCGACATACACCGCCGTGTGCTGCTTGTGCGCGCCGCGCAGGAACAGGTTGGTGTCCGAACCCGGGCCACCGGTGCGGGTGATCTGGATGCCCGGCACCTTGGCCATGACATCTTCCAGCGCCAGGGCGCCGCTGCGCTCCAGGGCCTCCCCGTCCAGCACCGTCACATCCGCCAGCACCTCGCTCAGGCGCTGCTCGGAGCGCGTGGCCGAGACCACCACCTCATCCAGGGCCGCCGAGGCCGCCGGCGCCACCAGGCCCGCCAGAGAGACCGGGCGCCACGCCATCGCCGGCATCCAGGCACGCTGACGCCGTTGTTCGAACACATTCATTGGAAACATCACCAGATTCCACCCGTGTCAGCCTCCCCGCCGACCATGGGCAAACATGCCTGCCCAAGGGGCAGACACACGAATGTTGGCCGGTATCCGGGCTGGTCCCTCAGTCCATCGCCTTCCCAGGTGCTTGTTCAAGGCATCCAGTGGCTGTATTGATGGAGGGGCGCTATGACAGGCGCCAGGGACTCACCGTTGCGGGGGCAGCGCAGGCTAGGTCAGGTCGAAGGCCGACCCACCATCCTGCTTCCCGTTGAACTGCAATCTTGCGAACCAAGTTGCGAGCACCAACAATGCAAGCTGGCGATTCTAACTGGGCGTGACGGGCCATGGTGCACCGCACAGCAGTGCCGCAGCCGAATGCAGGGCTGCACAAAAAATGAGCGGCATCCGCACAAAGACAAAGGGCCTCAGATACAAACCTATCTGAAGCCCTTGCTCATTCAGCGCCAGGCGCTATCTTTTTCAAATTCTGCCCAGCGCCCGGTCCACGCCCAGGTTGGCCAGGGCATCGGCCCGCTCGTTGCCCGGATCGCCCGCATGGCCCTTGACCCAGCGCCACTCGATGCGGTGTCCCGCGCCGCTGACCAGCGCATCCAGCGCCTGCCACAGCTCAACGTTCTTCACCGGCTGCTTGGTCGAAGTCTTCCAGCCCTTGGCTTTCCAGCCATGGATCCATTCCGTGATGCCCTTGCGCACGTACTCGCTGTCCAGGAACAGCGTCACATCGCAGGGGCGCTTGAGGGCGCGCAACGCTTCGATCACGGCGGTCAGCTCCATGCGGTTGTTGGTGGTCTCGCGCTCGCCGCCAAACAACTCCTTGGTGTGCGGCCCGGCCTGCATCAGCACGCCCCAGCCACCCGGCCCCGGGTTGCCCTTGCAGGCCCCGTCCGTGTAAATCACTACTTGGTTCAAATTTATTTCCTTTGTGGTGCTTGCTGGCACGCTGCCGCCGGGCGGGCCTGCGCCGCGGGCGCACGCTTGCGCCACGCAGGCTCCAGCAGGCGCATGCCATGCACCCTTTTCACAGCCAGCACGCAGTATGCACCGCCCAGCACCGGCCAGGCCTTGTTGCCCAGTCGATCCATCCAGCGCCAGCGCTGCAGCCAGGCCGGCGCCTCCAGCGCCGGGGCGTGGCAACCGAAATCGGCAGCCACCACGTCCATGGCCAGCACCTGCAGCCAATCGCGCACGCGCCAGTACGGCAGGCCGCGCCAGGCATTCAACCCGGGCTCCGGCACACGCTCCAGCCCATGCTGAAGCCCCCACAGACTATAGGGGTTGAGTCCAAACAGCAGCAGCCGTCCTTCGGGCACCAGCACGCGCACCGCTTCGCGCAAGGCGGCATGCGGGTCCTGGCAATGTTCGAGGGTGTGGGGCATGACCAGCAGGTCGACGCTGGACTCGGCGAACGGCAGCGCCTCGGGGGCGCACAAAAGTTGTACACCTTCAGGGACTTGGCAAGCCCCGGGTTCAAGGTTCCAATCGGTGCTTTGCGCGGCCACCCAGCGGTTGGGCATGCGGTTGTGGCGCAGCGCTTGCAGCAGGGGCCAGCCCAGCTGCACGCTGTGATAGCCGAAAATATCCGCCACCGCCTCATCACACCGCTGCTGCTCCCAGTCGAGCAGATAGCGGCCAAATGCCTTGGCCATCCACGGATGGCCCTCTTGCTTTGCATCGTTCATGAACCTGTTGCCGTTGCCTGCGTTTTCTGACAATTACATCTGGCTGCTGCACGACGGCCAGCACGCCGTGGTGGTGGACCCTGGCGACGCCGGGCCCGTTCAAGCGGCGCTGCACGCCCAGAGCCTTCAGCTGCAAGCCATTCTAGTGACCCACCACCATGCCGACCATGTGGGCGGCGTGGACGTGCTGCGTAATGCCACCGGCGCCACGGTCTACGGCCCGGCCTACGAGCCCCTGCCCGAGCCCGTGGTGCGCGTCGACGCGCACAGCCGCATCCGCCTGCTGGGGCAGGACTGGCAGGTGCTGGAAGTGCCCGGCCACACCGCCGGCCACATCGCCTGGTACTGCGCCCCCGTGGATGCGGCACCACTGCTGTTTTGCGGCGACACGCTGTTCTCCGGCGGCTGTGGCCGCCTGTTCGAGGGCACGGCGCAGCAGATGTACGACTCGCTGCAGACGCTGGCGGCTTTGCCACACGACACCCGTGTGTTTTGCGCCCATGAATACACTCTGAGCAACCTGAAATTTGCCTGCGCGGTGGAACCAAGCAACCCTGCCCTGCTCCAATACCGCGCGCATTGCGAGGCACTGCGCCAGCAACAGCAGCCCACCCTGCCCTCGACGCTGGGGCAGGAGCTGGCAATCAACCCTTTTCTACGTTGCGACGTTACAGAGGTTGCGCACAGCGCACACCACTTTTGCTCCACCGTAGACCCTACACAACCCGCCAGCGTGTTCGCAGCGCTGCGTGAATGGAAAAACGCATTCCGATGAATTTGCGCCATCTTTTAGTCCTCGCCAGCGTGGTTTGGCTCGCTGGTTGCGCGACCGCCCCCTCCACCTCCTCGTACGACGGTCCGCTCAAGCCCATCACACGCGCCTCCCCCGGCACCTCCAAGGTCACCTCGCTGGAATACAACAGCGACCTGTGGGAACGCATCCGCCGCGGCTTTGCCATGCCCGACCTGGAGCACGAGCTGGTCGGCAGTCAAGAGCAGTGGTACGGCAGCCGCCCCGACTACATCGAGCGCATGACCACACGCTCCAGCAAGTACCTCTTCCACATCGTGGAGGAGCTGGAGCAGCGCAACATGCCGATGGAGCTGGCCCTGCTGCCTTACATTGAGAGCGCCTTCAATCCGCAGGCCGTGTCCAGCGCCAAGGCCGCCGGCATGTGGCAGTTCATGCCGGCCACGGGCTCGTACTTCGAGCTGACCCAGAACGCGTTCCGGGACGACCGCCGCGATGTGCTGGCCTCCACCCGCGCAGCCCTGGACTACCTGGAAAAGCTGCACCGCATGTTCGGCGACTGGCACCTGGCCCTGGCCGCCTACAACTGGGGCGAAGGCAGCGTCGGGCGCGCCATCAAGCGCAATGAACGCATGGGCCTGGAGACCAGCTACACCGACCTGAACATGCCGGGCGAAACACGCAACTACGTGCCCAAGCTGCAAGCGGTGAAAAACATCATCGCCCACCCGGAAAAGTTCAACATCGAGCTGCCCAACATCGAGAACCACCCCTACTTCCAGGCGGTGGAGATCAAGCGCGACATGGACATCGAGCTGGTCGCCCGCCTGGCCGACGTGCGCCTGGAGGACTTCAAGGCTCTCAACCCCTCGTTCAGCCGCCCGACCATCTTTGCTGCCGGCACCACCCAGATCCTGCTGCCCTGGGACAACGCCAAGGTGTTCCAGCGCAACCTGGCCGCCTACGATGACGACCAGTACGCCAGCTGGACCGTCTGGGTCGCCCCCAGTACCATGACGGTGGCCAGTGCCGCCCAGCGGGTCGGCATGAGCGAGACCGACCTGCGCAGCGTCAACCGCATTCCGCCACGCATGATGATCAAGGCCGGATCGGCCCTGATGGTGCCGCGATCGCCCCAGCACCGCCAGGACGTGTCCACGCACATCGCCGACCACGGCACCCTGGCGTTTGCGCCGGAGATCACCGAAGTGACGCGCCGCACCGCGGTCAAGGTGCTGCGTGGCGACAACATGGCCAAGGTGGCCAGCCGCCATGGTGTGACCTTGGCCAACCTGGCGCGCTGGAACGACATGAAGCCCACTGCCTCGCTGCGCGCCGGCCAGTCGCTGGAGGTGTACAAGACCGTGCGCGTCAGCGCCGCCCCCACCCGCACCGCACAGGTCAGCAAGAGCACCAAGGCAAGCAACACCTCCAAGCGCCCGCGCGCCACCGGAACTGCGAAAGAGAAACCCGTGGTCACCAAGGTGGCGCAACAAACCCGCGGCGACACGCCGACCAAGCGCAAGCGCTGAGCGCCGACGACAAAAAGGGCCCTGGTTTTTCAGGGCCCTTTTTTATTGGGGAAGGTGCCTGAGAGCCACTCTCACAACCCAACCCCTCGGAGATAAAGGCTTGAAACGAGATGCGAAGCCGCAGGCAGCCGCTCCGTACGACCATGCCAAGCGACGCCGTACCCGAGGTAGTGTCAACGACTCTTAGCGGCGCTCGACCAGGGCATGGGCAATCGTGCCCAGGTCCACATACTCCAGCTCGCTGCCCACCGGCACACCGCGCGCCAGCCGCGTCACCTGCACCTGGCGGCCCTGCATCAACTCGGTCACGGCATGCGCCGTGGCCTCACCCTCGGTGGTGAAGCTGGTGGCCAAAATCACCTCCTGCACCACGCCATCGGCCACCCGCTCCAGCAACCGTGGCAAACCAATGTCCTTGGCACCCACACCGTCCATCGGGGAGATGCGTCCCATCAGCACAAAGTAGTAGCCGCTGTAGGCGCCAGTGCGCTCCATCGCGGCCAGATCGGCAGGGGTCTCCACCACACACAGGCGCGCGGCATCGCGCGCGGCATCGCGGCAGATGGGGCAGACGGCGTCGTGCGTGAAGGTGTTGCAACGGCTGCAGTGCTGCACCGAATCCACCGCCTCCTGCAAGGCGCGCGAGAGCACGCGTGCGCCATCCTGGTCGCGCTGCATCAGGTGGAACGCCATGCGCTGGGCCGACTTCACCCCCACACCAGGCAAGCGGCGCAGGGCCTGGATCAGCGGGTCCAGCGGTTGAAGGTCAGACATGTCTCAAACCCATGTGCCAAGAAAAAGGGAAAGCACCATGGCTTTCCCCTGGGGTCCTGCGGCGCAACGCGCTCAGAAAGGGAACTTCATGCCACCGGGCAGACCGGGCATGCCCGCGGTCAGCTTGGACATCTTTTCATTCGAGGTTTCCTCGGCCTTGCGCACGGCGGCGTTGAACGCAGCAGCCACCAGGTCTTCCAGCATGTCCTTGTCGTCCTGCAGCAGGCTGGGGTCGATGGTCACGCGCTTGACGTCGTGCTTGCAGGTCATCACCACCTTGACCAGACCCGCGCCAGATTCACCTTCCACTTCGATGTTGCCCAGCTCGTCCTGCGCCTTCTTCAGGTTGTCCTGCATGGTCTGGGCTTGCTTCATCAAACCGGCGAGTTGTCCTTTGTTGAACATGGTTGGCTTCCTTTATTTGTCACTCAAAAAATCAGATGCTGCGATGGTGCCATGACTTGGCATGCCCCAGTCCCGGCGCCTGCTATACCGGGCGGATGCTGCCAGGCACGATGGTCGCGCCAAACGTGGTTTGCAGGAACTGCACGTTCGGGTCATTGGCCACAATCGCCTCGGCCTGCAGTTGCCGTGCCTGGGCGCGCGCCTTGTTGCGCAAGGCCGGGGTATCGGTCACCTTGCCGCTTTCCAGCTGCAGGCTGGTGCAGTCAGTGACCTGGGCCAGGGCCTTGGCCAGGCGCTCACGCGCCACGGCCTGGTTCAGTGACGCCCGCTCCACGCGCAGCGTCCACACGCCGGCCTCCTGGGCGATCAATTGCGACTGCAAGGCCAGCTCACGCACCAAGGCGGTGATCGCCTGCGCCGCATCCAGCTGGGTGACCACGGCGTGCCAGACGTCGCCCAAGGGCGTGGCCTCCACGGCGATGGCCGCGGCCGGCGGCGCCACCGGCTCTGCCACGGCGTCGACAGGCACCATCTCGGCCGCCCTGCCCTCCCAGGGCGCCGCATCCATGGGCACATCGTCCCACACCGGGGGCTCTGGCTCCTGCGGCTCCACGGCCTGCTCTGGCTCATCGTCCCAGGGCGGCGACAGGTCGTCGTCCGCAGAGGTGGCATCGTCCATCGCCACCGCTTCCGGTGGCGCCACCACTGGCGCGCTAACGGCCACCTGATCGGCGGGCTTGGCGACCTCCACCCGCGTGGCTGCGAGGGCCGACTGTGGCTGTGGCTGTGGCTGTGGCTGTGGCTGTGGCTGTGGCTGTGGCTGTGGCTGTGGCTGTGGCTGAGGCTGAGGCTGAGGCTGAGGCTGAGGCTGAGGCTGAGCAGCTTCAGCCTGCGGCACTGCACTGTCAGCGGGTTTCAGTGTTTTTTTTCAGCCAGGGGCGCTGCAGCGCTGGTGGTTGGTCCGTTCTGGGGCTTGAAGGCCAGCAGGCGCAGCAAGGCCATGGTCAAGGCCGCGTATTCATCCGGCGCCAGGCCCAGCTCCTGCCGGCCGTGCAAACAGATGCTGTAGAGCAGCTGTGTTTCGTCCGCGGGCATCAGCTGTGCCAGGCGCACCATCTCCTGCGCATCGGGGTCGGCAGCATCGCCGGCCGCGGCCATGTCGGGCACGGCCTGCAGCACCGCCATGCGTTGCAGGATGCTGGACATTTCCTCCAGGGTCGAACCCGCCGACACGCCGTTGTAGCGCAGCGTGTCCACCGTTTCCACCACCGTGCGGCCATCGCCCTGCGCCAGGGCTTCAATCAGGCGGAACACATAGCTGCGGTCCACGCTGCCCAGCATCTGGCGCACCGAAGCTTCCTGCAACTGACCGCAACCAAAGGCGATCGCCTGGTCCGTCAGCGACAGCGCATCGCGCATGGAGCCGCGCGCACCGCGCGCCAGCAGTTTCAGGGCCTGGGGCTCGGCCGCAATGTGTTCCTGGGCCAGCACCTGCGTCAGGTGCTCGAACACCGTATCCGGCGCCATGGGCCGCAGGTTGAACTGCAGGCAGCGCGACAGCACAGTCACCGGCACCTTCTGCGGATCGGTGGTGGCCAGCACAAACTTGAGGTACTCCGGCGGCTCCTCCAGGGTCTTCAACATGGCGTTGAAGGCCGTGTTGGTCAGCATGTGCACTTCGTCGATCATGAAGACCTTGAAGCGCCCCTGCACCGGCTTGTACACCGCCTGCTCCAGCAGGCTTTGGACCTCGTCCACACCCCGGTTGGAGGCCGCGTCCAGCTCGATGTAGTCAGGAAAGCGGCCGCTATCGATTTCCGTGCACGCAGGGCAGACGCCACAAGGCGTGGCGGTGATACCACCCTGACCATCGGCACCTGTGCAATTGAGCGACTTGGCCAGAATGCGCGACACCGTGGTCTTGCCCACGCCGCGCGTACCGGTGAACAAATAGGCATGGTGCAGACGCTGCTGCGTCAGCGCGTTGCCCAGGGCCTGCACGACATGCTCCTGCCCCACCATTTCGGCGAAGTTGCGGGGACGGTATTTGCGGGCGAGCACGAGATAAGACATGGGGCCGGATTCTACGGGTTGCACGCCGGACACCACCAACACCGGCGGTTTATCTTCGCGCCGGCCTGCAGGGGGCCGCAACAGGCCCTATAATCCGTCCCTGACAGGCCCCCTCGCATGGGGAAGCAGCCAACCGGGTCAGGTGGGGAACCAAGCAGCCCTAACTGTGAAACCAGTGCCGAGGTAAGGCTTGTCATTTATCCTCAGGACTCCTTTAGCAATTAAAGGGATGCGCTCCTGAAATCCACCTTTTAGCCATTTTGTGTCACTCTGGTGTGTCACTTTGTCCATTACAGACCAAGTTGAACGACCATGGCGACCCCCATCGGGCTGCATCGTAGAGGTGGCATCTACCACCTGCGCATAGTTGTACCCAAAGACCTCCGAGCAAGGCTAGGACGCAGCTACTTCCGAAAAACACTAGGGACTGCTGATAGGTCTCAAGCCGAGCTACTGGGCACGATTGAACGCGCACGCTTACTGGCGCTTTTCAGCGCAGCCAAGGAAGCCCCCAACGCCACCTTGCCAAGCCTCTCAGAGCAGGCGCAGAGGGCATTAGCGCCTCTGCATGGGATACACCCAGTCCACACAGCGACCAGCACCCCAGCAACACCACAGGCAGCGCCACCAGCACCTAGCCAGTGCCTGACCCTCAGACAGCTCTATGAGCGGTGGCTGAAGTCCAAGAAGCGGACACGCTCTTCAGAAAGCTACTGCCTGCTTGCCGTGGATTCGTGTGTGCAAGTGATAGGCAACCTGCGCATAGACCAGCTGACCAGAGCGCACGGAGATACCTACAGGAGCTGGCTGCATACCCAAGACATCTCCAGCAAGACAGCGCGGATGCGGCTGGTCTGGGTCAAAACACTGCTGCGCTACGCCCACAAAGAGCTGGAGCTGATTCCTCGCCAGCCTTGGGAAGGCTTGGACATTCAGGTCAGCAAAGAGCAAACGCGGCGCGCATGGCGTGATGATGAGCTGCAGCAGCTATTCAGCCAGCCACTATTCACCAACTACGACACACCCAAGGGCAGCAAGTCAGGCAGCGATGCCGCGTATTGGGTGCCCTTGATAGGTCTGTACACAGGTGCACGGATTGGTGAACTGGCCCAGCTCCGGGCTGATGACATCTTCGTCATTGATGGAACACCCATGCTCCGCATCACTGACTCAGGCGCTGGTCAACGCCTCAAGAGCGATGCAAGCAAACGGGACATCCCCATTCACTCTGAACTGGTCAGGCTTGGCTTGCTTGAATACGCCCAAGCCATCAAGGCTGCAGGCTATGAGCGTCTATGGCCGATTCTGAATGCCAACCCAGAGCGTCCTGGCCTATACATATCGAACTGGTTCGGTGAATTCAGGCGCGAGGCTGGGCTGACTGAGAAGTACCCAGACTTCCACTCATTCCGACACCTCATCCGCACACGCATGTCCAAGGCAAAGATTCCAGAGAAGGTGCAAGACGCGATTACAGGCCATGAGACGCAGGGCAGCATCGGGACAAAGGTTTACCAAGGCATAGACCTTGAAGACCGCATAGAGGCGATTGAGGCCGTCTCCTTCCCGTTTCTGCGCCTACCCAAGACATACACAGCGCCGCGCTTGGAAAAGGCACAGAGGGGCGGATGGAAGGCTCGCGTGGAGGCTCGAAGAAAACGACAGGGCAGTACAGATGCATTCCATATAGTGGGAAAAGGTCGAAAACAGCAGAAGGCAAAAAACCCCATGACCAAGACCACAGCTGCAGCAGGCACTGAGCATCACTGAAGGAAGCACAGCGCCAGCCAAGGCCGGGGTCTTGAACATGGGGTCTGATAGGCGGGCACAGCAGCCTACATAGCTGCTCATCCGCTCTGACGGGGTACGGGGGACAACCGCAAAAGCAGAGGCAGCACAGAGGCCGCTGAAGGGTTTGTCATGCAAACATCCTGACCAAGGCAGGGCAGGCACTGCGCATGAGCCTGACGCCTTCACCATGAGGTGCAAGGCTGCTGATGCTGGCGCTGGCTTGGAAAGGGGCGGGGAAGGGACACAGAGGCAGCAGAAGAACTTCACGACAACCACAACACCTGCTTATGTGATGAACCCTTCCCCATTCATTCAATAGCGAGGAGCTGGGGGCTGGTCTTGGCACTGCCTATGAATGGGACTCTTTCTTCATTCACTACAGCTACTTCACCAAGGATTGCTTGGAGATGCCAGAGGGCTACCTAGAGGGAACCTGAAGATACCTATAGTCATTTCTTATATATTGTCTTTTGGCTTGGCTTTCCTCTAGGCGTCCCCGTAATTCCAAGCCACGCCCAGCAATGATTTTATGCTACTTTAGTTGTAGCAATCAATCCAGACCACACAGGGGTGCTCTGTGGCGTTTTTGCCCTTGAGTGCCACTACTCCCTTGCCCAGACCGAACGGCGCTCTGTGGGCGCTTTACAGCAGCCCAAGAGCATCCCTACGGGCATGCAGCCTGCCTTTGCTTGCTTGGCTCCAGTCTCACCGAAAGCCTTTGCAGCTTTGGTGGCATTGAATCAGCCATCCTCGTGGGTGGCCAGCACAGCGGCGTGGTCTTGATAGGTCTTGGTGATGATTGCACGTGTCATTGCATTTCCCTGCTTGTTCTGTTGTGGTCGAAAGAAAGCCACCCGTAGGCGGCTATTGGCCGGTGCTCAGTTCAGCACCAGAGGGGTTGCGTGCTCCAACGCTTCGCGGGGGTAGACCTTGACCATGTTGTCGTAGGTCTCGCCGTTGCTGGGGTTGGTGTAGGTCATAGGCTTGCGGGCGATTTCCAAGCCCTTGGAGGTGCAGTAGGCGGCGGCGTGGCGTGCCAACTTGCCGCGCTGGCTGGGGGAGAAGTAACGGCCAGCAGCGGTCTGGTACTCGCTGATGGTGAAGTGGGTGACCTCATGCTCCAGCAGCGCCTTCTCCTCCTTCAGCTCGTTGTTCTCCAGCTTCAGGGCTTCGTTCTTGCGTAGCTCGGCAATCCACAGCCCGGCAGTCTCCAGCAGGCTGGTGGGCATCTTCAGGATTTCCGATTGCTCGGGCTTGGTGATGACCACATCGGCCTTGCCGCGCAGGATGTCGTCAATCACGATGTCGCACCAGACGGCGAAGTCGGTATCCAGCCAGCGGGCGAAGAACACGGCCAGCTTGGGGTGTGCCCATGTGCCGCCGTTGCGCCCTAGGCTGGTTTCTAAAAGGTGGGAAATTCCCACCTTTTCCAGGCTCTCGATGTAGCGCAAGGTTGAAGGCAAGCGCAGAAACTCTTTGGATTCCTTGCCGAAGGCCTTCGCAGCCTTGGTCATGTTGAACCAGCCGTCATTGCGGAAGGTCAGCACTGTGTTGTCGTTGTATGTCTTGGTGATGAGTGCGGTAGAAGGTAAGCGCACGGTCATCCCACCCTTGAGGGCGGCGGCGTAAGCGGCAACGATGGTGTCCACCAAACCAGATAGGTGGACACCATGACCGAAGCCCAGAACAAGACCCGTCGGCGCCACAGCGCCGAGCTCAAGCAGCAGATCCTGGCCGAGTGCGCCCAGCCCGGTGCATCGGTGGCCAGCGTGGCGCTCTCGCACGGCATCAACGCCAACGTCGTGCACAAATGGCGCCGA